>CAYHJH010000050.1:0-9178 GCA_964356605.1 uncultured Anaerolineaceae bacterium | reverse complement strand
TGCACATCCTGCGGGATGGTGAGACCGTCGGCATGCTGAGCGTCAACGGGTATTCAGCCCAGGTATTCCTGCACAGCTGGCACGGCGACTTCGTCGAAATGACCGAAGAAGAGTAGAGTAGGTTTGACCCACGACTCGCCCGAGGTCGGTTGCGATTGACTGCCCGGGCGAGTCTGGCTAGCATGGTAGCGGACGGCGGAGAATGGCCGATCTCAGGTTGGAGGTCGGCCATCCGCTTCCCGTGCGGAGGTCGCTGTTGGCCGAGGCCAAGATACTAGTCGTTGACGACGAACCAAGCATTTTGGATCTGGTGACCGCCTACCTGCGGCCGGAGGGGTACCAGGTCTACACCGCCACAGACGGTCCTGCTGCGTTAAAGGCGGCTCGGTCATTCAGACCCGATCTCATCGTGCTGGATATCATGCTCCCGGGGATGGACGGCGTAGAGGTGCTCTCTCAGCTCCGCCGCGAGTCACCCGTTTACGTCATCCTGCTGACCGCCAGAGCGGAGGAAACGGACAAGATCATTGGCCTCTCGGTCGGAGCGGATGACTATCTGACTAAACCTTTCAGCCCGCGCGAGCTGGTCGCTCGGATCAAGGCGGCGCTCCGCCGGCTCCGGCTTGGCCCCGGCCTGCCCGAGCAAGACACGCTCTCCTTTCCCCACATTCGAATAGAGACCGGAAGCCGAAGAGTCTGGCTGGATGCCCGCCCGGTCGAGTTGACCACCGTCGAGTTCGACCTATTGCGCGCACTGGCAGAACATCCCGGCCGGGTGTTCAGCCGAGAACAGCTGCTGGAAAAGGTCTGGGGCTACGACTACTACGGTGAGATTCGGGTTGTGGATGTGCATATCGGCCACATCCGACGCAAGCTGGGCGACGACCGCTTCATCGCTACCGTGCGCGGGGCCGGTTATCGCTTTGAGGACACCGAAGAATGAGCATAGTGCGGTCCGTCCGCCGCCGCCTGGGAAGGAAGCTCTTCCTCTCTTACCTGATCGTCATCGTGGTGGGAGTGGTGGTGCTGGCCTCGACAGCAGAGCTGACCATCCCGACTACTTTTGGCCGGCACATGGCCGGCATGCGGTCGATGATGGGCGGGGCTGGGACTGAGATGGGCCGCGAAGCGGATCTCTTCGCCAGCTTTCGCACCGCGGTGAGCGAGTCCCTCGTTCTGGCGGCCTCGGCCGCCACCCTGGCTGCGGTCGTGGTCAGCCTGTTGGTGAGTCGCCGGGTGGTCGCGCCGGTCCGCGACATGATAGCCGCCAGCCAGCGCATCGCCGAGGGGCACTACGATGAGCGGGTTCAGCTTCGGGGATCCCCGGTTCCCGAGGAGATAGACGAGCTGGACCAGCTGGCGGTGACCTTCAACCAAATGGCTGCCAGGTTGGAACGGACGGAGGACATCCGCCGACAGTTGATCGGTGATGTGGCCCATGAACTGCGCACCCCGCTCAGCACGATCAAAGGGAGGTTGGAAGGCCTAATGGACGGGGTGCTCCCCCCAGACGAGGCCAACCTGCTGCAGATTTATCGGGAGGCGGACAGGCTGCAAAGGCTGGTTGCCGACCTGCAGGAGCTCAGCCGCGTGGAGGCGGGGGCGTTTGAGCTGAACCCGCGGCCGGTCCAGGTGCGGGATCTGGTCGCCGGCGCCGCCGACAGGCTCGGCCGGCAGTTCGAGGAAAAAGAGGTCATGCTGAACATCGAGTTGCCGGCCGGGCTCCCGCTCGTCGTGGCGGACGAGGATCGCATCGGCCAGGTGCTGCTGAACCTGCTCGGTAACGCCCTGCAATACACGCCCGCCGGCCGGTCGGTACGGGTCCGATCCCGGCAGGTGAAGCAGGAGATTGAGATCGAGATCCGGGACGAAGGCATCGGCATCCCAGCCGAACACCTGGCGCAGGTCTTCACCCGTTTCTATCGGGTCGACCGCTCCCGCTCGCGCGTCGGCGGCGGCAGCGGGATCGGACTCACCATCGCCAAGCACCTGGTGGAGGCCCATGGAGGCCGTATCTGGGCCGACAGCCCAGGCCACAGCAAAGGGAGCGCCTTCACGTTTACGCTGCCCATCGAGGCCTAGTCCGGAGCCCGCCAGCTGCCTCTCCAAGCTTCACCAAATCTTTAATCAACTGACAAGTGAGCTTCACGGGCTGCTGCTAGGATCAGCGCAGGTCACGAGGCCAAAGCGACCGATGGATCTGAACGGCCTCGACCCAAGGAGGTTCGAAGCGATGGGTGGGATGATGGGTGGTTACGGATTTGGGACTTTCGGTCTGATCGGAATGATCCTCAACCTGATCATCACCGTCGGGTTGATCGTCGGCATCGTGCTGCTGGTGGTCTGGCTCGTGCGCAGGCTGGGCGCGGAAGGCGGAGCCCTTTCGCTAAGCCACAAACCGGGCCAAGCAGCATTCTCGCCGCGCGAGATCCTGCAGACCCGCTATGCTCGCGGCGAAATAACCCGTGAGCAGTATCAGCAGATACTGTCGGAATTGAGCTGAGGTCTCCGAGTGGATCCCGGCCAGGACGGCTGGTCGGGATCCAGGTCGGACAGCACCGTGGAGAGAATGAGATGATGGGTTTTGGGATGGGGTTCGGCATACTGCTCTTGCTGTTGTTCTGGGGCCTGTTGATAGTGGGCGCGGTTTGGTTGGTAAAGGCCGCGTTCGGCTGGGACAAGCGGACGCGCGGGGCCTCCGGTGGAAGCGGATCCAGCCCCCGGGAGATCGCGGACCAGCGCTACGCCCGCGGGGAGATCGCCCGGGAAGAGTACGACCGGATCCGCACGGACCTCGAAGCCTGACGCACAAGCCAGCGGTCCGCCAATAGGCCCATAGAAAGCCACAGGCCAGTCGCGCCCGCCGCGGCACAGTCCTCGTCTCCGCGCTCCCGTTGCAGGGAAGAGAAGAGATCCGGCGGCCCATCTGTACCATGGGACTGGGCGAGGCCCTGTGCCAAAGTCGCTTGACAGGTCCTGCGCGGTCCACTACACTGCGCGGCCGAACTTTCTGGCTGAAGCCGTGGAGCGGTAGATGACTGGAATTGCTGAGCTGACGGGCGACACGTTCCAGGCCGAGGTGCTGGAAGCGGAAGTGCCGGTCGTCGTCGACTTTGGCGCCGAGTGGTGCCATCCCTGCAAACAGCTCGATCCGGTCGTGGAGGAGCTTGCCAAGGAGTGGGACGGCAAGGTCAAATTCCTGAAGATCGATGCGGACACCAACGTTGACGCCACCATGCGGTATCAGGTTTTCGGGCTCCCCACACTGATCCTCTTCAAGGACGGCGAGCCGAAGGAGCGCCTGACGGGTTACCAACCCAAACACCGCATCGTTCACCATTTCGGCCCCTATCTGGATCTGGTAGGATAGCGACGACCTCACCGGGCCGGGTCAAACGACCGGCCCGTTTCATTGTTATCCGCTCGCATTGACAGGGTCCGTCTGGGCGCGTATTCTTGGCCGGGCAAGGATCTATCCATGAACCGCAAACGCATCCTCACAGGCGATCGACCCACTGGGCAGTTGCACCTCGGCCACTACGTCGGTTCGCTGCAGAACCGCCTTCGGCTTCAGGACAGCTACGAGTGCTTCTTTATCATTGCCGATCTTCACACGCTGACCACCCGCCCGGAGAAGGAATACATTCGCGAGGTGGGCGAGAACGTCCGCGATCTGGTGCTCGACTACCTGTCGGTCGGGATCGACCCGGAGCGCAGCGTGATCTTCGTGCAATCGGGGGTCGCCGAGACCTTTGAGCTCAACTTGATCTTTGGAATGCTGATCACGGTGCCCCGACTCGAGCGGCTTCCCAGCCTCAAAGACATGGCCCGCGACGCCAATCTGGAAGCAATCCCGTTCGGCTTGCTCGGCTATCCAGTGCTTCAGGCAGCGGACATTCTGCTGCCGAGGGCGACATTGGTGCCGGTTGGCAAAGACAACGAAGCCCACGTAGAGGTCAGCCGGGAGATCGCCCGCCGATTTAACCGGTTGTATGGCGAGGTGTTTCCCATTCCAGACTCCTTGATCGGGGACGTCCCCACGCTGGTGGGAACGGACGGCCAGGCCAAGATGAGTAAGTCGCTCAACAACGCCATCTTCCTCGCCGACGACGCGGAGACCGTGGCGGCCAGAGTGATGCGCATGTACACCGATCCGAAACGGGTCTCGGCAGACATTCCGGGCACGGTGGAGGGCAACCCGGTCTTTGCCTACCACGACGCCTTCAATGCGGATAAGGATGAAGTGGCGGACCTGAAGGATCGCTATCGGAAGGGGAAGGTCGGGGACGTAGAGGTCAAGAAAAAACTGATTCGGGCACTGAACGAATTCCTGGAGCCCATTCGGGAACGGCGATCCCGGTTCGATCGGTCGAAAGTCGAGCAGTTGCTGGCGGAAGGCACCCAGAGGGCTCGCAGCGAGGCCCAGGAGACCATGCGCCTCGTGCGGGAAGCTATGGGCCTCTACCGGCCTATCGAATGAGATTACTGACTCGGCGGCTCGGTCGAGAGAACCCCTAAGGTATAATCTCCACCGCGCCTCAAGAGCAAGATGATTCCGCCAATAATTCGCGTGCTGATCGCCAAGCCCGGGCTGGATGGCCACGATCGCGGGGCCAAGATTATCGCCCGGGCGCTGCGCGAGGCCGGCATGGAAGTGATCTACACCGGTTTGCGGCAGACACCGGAGATGATCGCCGAAGCGGCCCTGCAAGAAGACGTGCACATCATCGGCCTGTCAATCCTTTCAGGCGCGCACATGACCCTGGTGCCCCGCCTCCTGGAGCTGCTCAAGCAGCAGGGCCAAGAACGGGTGCGGGTCATGCTGGGTGGTATCGTTCCCGACGAAGATCGGCCGAAGCTGGAGCGCATGGGAGTGGCGGGGGTTTTTGGACCGGGAACCAGCACGGCAGCCATTATTGAAGCCTTCAGCCGGGCGGTCGAGCCCCAGGAGCTGAGGGCCTTGGAGGGATGAGCCTCGTTCCGTCTGTCCTCGCCGGCGACCGGCTGGCGCTCGCTCGGCTGCTCTCCCTCATTGAAAACGGTACCCCTGAAGGCCTGCAAAACCTATCCAAGCTGTACCACCAGACCGGAAAGGCTCATCGCGTCGGGATCACCGGCGCGCCGGGTACTGGCAAATCAACGCTGGTCAACCGCCTGGTTCAGCTTCTACGAGCGCAGGCTGATCCGCCGGAAATCGCAATCGTGGCAGTCGATCCGAGCAGTCCGTTCACTGGCGGCGCGATTCTGGGCGATCGGATTCGGATGCGCGATCTTGCAGGCGATCCGGGCATCTTCATCCGGAGCATGGCCAATCGCGGCGCGCTGGGTGGATTGGCTCGGACGACTTCCAGCCTGGTTGCCGCAATGGACGCCGCAGGTTTCGAGATGGTCTTCATAGAGACGGTTGGCTCGGGCCAGGCGGAGGTGGATGTCGCCAGCGCGGCCCATACGGTTGTCGTTCTAGATGCGCCGGGCATGGGCGATGCAGTTCAGGCTCTGAAGGCGGGCCTGCTGGAGATCGCCGACATTGTGGTGGTTAACAAGGGCGATCTTCCTGGAGCCCAGACCGCCGCACAGGCCCTGCGGTCCGCCCTCGAGCTGGGATCGGCCGTGAACCAAAAGGATGAGGTTGACGGCTGGGAAATTCCCCTGCTGGTCACAACGGCATCCACCGGAGAAGGAGTGACCGAGCTGGCAAGTGCGATCGGCGATCATCGGCAGTTCTTGCAGCGGTCGGGAGAGTGGACCTTGAGGGAGCGGGCGCGAGTGGAACGAGAGATCGGAGCAGTGCTTCGGGAGCGACTGGCGGAGAAGTTCATTTCCGCGCAGCCGGATGGGCTCTACGAAGAGGCGATCCGCAGAGTTGTCGCACGCGAGATATCACCGGGCGCGGTCGTGGAGGAATTGATCGACCGTGCGTCTGAGGAGCGCTAGAGTTGGGGGGAGGGATGTTCGGATACGGCGATATCAAACTGTTCGCAGGATCGGCCAGCCAGGATTTGGCGCAAGAGATCGGGGACTATCTGTCTTTGCCGTTAATCGAATATGACCTGATTGAGTTTAGAAACGAGAACCTCTTCCCCCGATTACATGGAAGCGTGCGCGGTCAGGACGTGTACTTGGTGCAATCGCTGAACTCTCCGGTGCATCGCAACATCATGGAGCTCTTGCTCATGATCGACTGCCTGAAACGCGACTCGGTCGGCCGCATCACCGCCGTGATTCCCTACATGGCCTATGCCCGCTCGGACAAGAAGGATCAGCCCCGGGTGCCGATCGGCGCACGACTGCTGGCGGATATGATCGAGGTAGCTGGAGCCGACCGATACATGACCATCGACCTGCACGCCGGCCAAATACAAGGATTCTTTTCAATCCCGGGCGATGTCCTGACCGCTTTCCATCTGTTGAGCGACTATTTCCTGGGACGAGACCTGACAAACACGGTGGTCGCTACGGCCGACCTGGGGTTCGCCAAGAAGGGTCGCAACTTCGCCGCCAAGCTTGGAACCCCTCTGGCCTTTGTCGAGAAGCGGCGGGCTGAAGAGGATCCTCGCGCCCGGGCAACCGCCGTGATCGGCGACGTAGAAGGATGTAATGTCATCCTGGTGGACGACGAGGTACTGACCGGCGGATCGGTCGTCGAGGCGGTCGAGCTGCTCAAGCAGCACGGTGCCCTCGAGATCTCGCTCTCCTTTGCCCACGCGCTGCTGGTCCCGCCGGCGGTTGAGAAGCTCAAGCAGCTTCCGCTCAAGGAGCTGGTGACGACCAACACGGTCGACCTCCCGGCCGAGAAGCACCTCGCCAACATGACGGTGCTCTCCGTGGCGCCGATGCTGGGGGAAGTTATCCGCCGCGCCCACGAAGGTCGATCCGTCGGCGAGCTCTTTAACGAGTAAGGCCCGAGCAGCGGCCGGATTCGATCGGGTAGCTCCAAGCCAGAGCGCGTCGTCTTCCTACCCCTTCTGTAATGACTGAGAACGAAGTGCGTGCCAAGTCCGTTCCCGCCGCTGGCCTTAAAGGCAAACCAGCCTGGCGAGTGATGAAAGCCATCGCCGACGGTCTATCCCGCCATGAGGCCCCTATGCGGTCCGCTGCGCTCGCTTACCAAGGGATCTTCTCTTTATTTCCGCTGCTGCTGTTCCTGGTCTTCCTCGGCAGTCAGGTGCTCAGCGGGCCGGAGGTCCGCAGCGCGCTCGAAGAGTTCCTCTTGGAGGCGGTGCCGACCGAAGGCACCCGGGACTTCATCGAAGAGGTCGTGGGTCAAACGCTCGCCAACCGAGGCTCCATTGGACTGATTGGAGGCCTTGGCCTGCTGTGGACGGCTTCCTCGTTGATCAACAGCATGGAGGTGAGCCTTAACGTGATCTGGAACGTCCCGCGCCGACCGGCCTGGCGGCGGCGGGCCATCGCCCTGGCCGCAATCGTGATTGTGGGTACGCTCTTCATTCTCTCGATTGTCCTCAGCGCGCTGCCGGTCCTTCCGTTTCTGGACCGCAGCAATCCGTTGTGGGCCGTGCTCGACGTCGGATTTGGCGTGGCCGTCGAAATCCTGCTCTTCTTCGTGATCTATTGGGGCTTGCCGAACACCACGGTATCGAAAATGGCCGCCCTGACCGGAGCAGTGCTGGCCGGGGTGTTCTGGGAGATCGCCCAGCTTGGGTTTCGGTTCTACCTGACCTCTGGGCTCGCCAGCCTCGGCGCGGTGTACGGCACCCTGGCGACTGTGGTCGGTCTGATCCTGTGGGCCTTTCTCACGGGGATGATCCTGTACATCGGCGCGGAGCTCAGCGCGAACTTGCAGCGGGAGTTTTGGCCGCAAGAGGAGCGCTGACCGCATGGCGACGTTGTTGATGAAGAACGCGGATCACCTGCTGACCCTCGATCCTGGCCTGGGTAAGATTGAAGAGGGCGCGGTCTTCGTGCGCGACAACGTGATCGAGTCGGTCGGCCGGACGCGGGAGCTGCCTGCGACGGCCGACCAGATCATCGATGCCTCCGGGATGCTCCTGCTGCCCGGACTGATCAATACTCACCATCACCTTTACCAGACGCTGACCCGAGCGCTTCCCGGTGCGCAGGATGCCGAGCTCTTCGACTGGCTCCGGCGACTGTACCCGGTCTGGGGCGAGATGAACGACGAAGCCGTGTACACCTCGGCTTTGGTCGGAATGGCCGAGATGGTCCTCAGCGGCTGCACGACTACCACCGACCACCTGTACATCTATCCCAACAACAGCTCGCTCGACGCGACCATCCGCGCGGCACAGCAGATTGGCATCCGCTTTCATCCCACCCGCGGCTCGATGAGCCTCGGAAAGTCAAAAGGCGGGCTGCCGCCGGACCATCTGGTCGAAGAGGAAGATACGATTCTGGAGGATTGCCGGCGGGTCATTGAGCGTTACCACGATGCAGAACCATACGCGATGGTGCGGGTTGGCCTTGCGCCTTGCTCGCCGTTCTCGGTGACCGCGGATTTGATGCGGGAGACGGCGGCATTGGCCCGCTCGTATCAACACGTCTTGCTACACACTCACGTCGCCGAGACGTTGGACGAAGAGCGGTTCTGCCTGGACCAGTTCGGCGCCCGGCCGGCGGAATACATGCGTCAGCTCGGGTGGGTGGGCCCGGACGTCTGGTGGGCTCACGCGATCTGGCTGAATGACGAGGAGATCCAGATGCTGGCCGAGACCGGAACCGGCGTGGCGCACTGCCCGACCTCCAATATGCGCCTGGGCTCCGGGATCGCTAAGATCCGGGAGATGCGCGACGCCGGAGTGAAGGTCGGGATCGCGGTGGACGGCTCGGCCTCGAATGACGGGAACGACGTGCTGCTCGAGACCCGCATGGCGATGCTGCTGCAGCGAGTAGGGAAGGGCGCGGCGGCGTTCAGCGTTGGGGAAGCGCTCCAGCTCGCGACCCTTGGATCGGCCTCTGTAATCGGACGCGAGGATCTGGGTAAACTCGCTCCGGGGATGGCAGCGGATTTCATCGGCTTCCGGCTCGATCGGTTGGAATTCGCCGGGGCGGCGATCCACGACCCCGTGGCGGCGCTGCTGCTTTGCAGACCAAAGGGCGTGGACCTCTCGGTGATCAACGGCCGGGTGGTTGTCGAGGAGGGTCAGCTGAAAGGGATCGACCTGCCGGGAGCGATACGGGATCACGATCGCTTCGCGGC
>CAYHJH010000049.1:5544-9234 GCA_964356605.1 uncultured Anaerolineaceae bacterium | reverse complement strand
TCACCGCGCAGATCGATCCGTTTTTCCGCGGCCAACCGCCAGCCTTGCCCGAGCTCAGCAAACCCGGCCGCCTCCAACTGCATGCAGGCCATGATGCTGAACGCGTCGTGCACTTCGAAGAAGTCCACGTCCTCCCGGTGGACGTTCGCCTGGCGGAAGGCCTTGCGGGCGCTATCGTGGGCTGCCTCCAGCCACAGCGGGTTCGCCCGGTCCCCTACTCGGAAGCGGTCGGTGGCCACGCTGGAGGCCAGGATCCGAACCGGGTACGAGCTGTGAGCGCCGGCCTCCGCGGTCGGAGAGAGCACCACCGCCGCAGCGCCGTCGCAGATCGGCGAGCAGTCAAGCAGCCGCAGTGGTTCGTGCACCATCCTGGACTTCAGTACGGTTTGAGGCCGCACCGTCATGGCCCGGAACAGAGCGTTGGGGTTGTTGCGGGCATTGGCATGGGCAACGACTGGAAAATTTACAAATCCGTCTTCAGGAACTTTGTAGCGCTTGGTATAGAGCCGCATGATCGCGGCATTCATGCTGATCAGTGTGGCGCCGTCCTCCACCTCTTTGGCGTCCAGCGCCTTGGACATCGCCGGGGAGGCCGGTCCCTCGCTCATCTTCTCGACCCCCACAACCACCGCCAGATCGGCCTCGCCGCTTCCCACCACGAGGTAGGCCATCCGCAGCGCGGCGGCGCCGCTGGCCATGGCCGCCTGGACCTGCAGGGCCTCGATCCCTGCCAACCCGGCCTCGTCGGCGATCAACGCGGCCACGTGCTTCTGACCTTGAAGCTCATCCGCCAGCATGTTGCTGGCGAACAGGGCATCGACCCGCTCGACGCCGGCGTCTTGCATGGCAAGCTGCACGACCTTGGCCCCGAGCGTTCGCAGCCCTTCCGGCGTGGCGCTGACCACCGGGATCTGGCCAATCCCGACGATGCTCACGCCGCGCATTTCAGATCACTCCTGTCTTGCGCAGCGACGCGATGGCCGCCGCGTTGTAGCCCAGGAGTTCCTGCAAGATTTCTTCGGTGTGCTGGCCAAGAGTCGGCGGCGCCAGGCGCACTTCGGCGGGCGCGGTGGGAATCCCCAGCGGTGACCCCAGGATGGGCAGGGTACCCTCGCTGGCGTGCGGCACGTCGACAAGCATGCCGCGCGCCAGCACCTGCGGGTCAGAGAGGACTTTGTCGATTGGGTTGATCGGGCCGGCCGGCAAGCCGATCTCATCGCATACGGCGATCCAATCCGAGGCCGGCCGCTGCGCGAACAGCTCGTTCAAGAGGCCGACCAGCAGGACCCGGTTTTCGATGCGGGCCGGGTTGGAGGCAAAGCGCGGGTCCTCGATCCACTCCACGCGGCCGACCTCCTGGCAGAACCTGGCCCATTGCGAATCGTTGCCGGCTGCGAAAGCGAAATAGCCGTCCTTTGCCCGGAACACTTCGTATGGAACGATGTTTGGATGGGCGTTGCCATATCGCTTCGGCGGCTGCCCGGAAACCAGGTAGTTGCTGGCCACATACGACATCAGCGCCACCTGGCAATCCAGCAGCGAAATGTCGATCCGCTGACCCTGGCCGGTACGCTCGCGGGCGAAAAGCGAGGCCAGCACGGCGTTGCCGGCGAAGATGCCACTTGCCAGGTCAGCGATCGCCACCCCGGCCCGGAAGGGTTCTCCCTCCGAGGGGCCCGTCACGCTCATGAAGCCGCTCATGGCTTGCACAATGAAGTCGTAGCCGGGGCGCTGGCGGTACGGACCGGTGTACCCGTAGCCGGTGATGGTGCAGTAGATCAGGCCCGGCCGCAGGCGCTGCAGGCTATCGTAGTCCAGCCCCCAGCCTTCCAGGGTTCCGGCGAGGAAGTTCTCAATCAGTATGTCTCCGTGCGCAATCAGCTCGCGGAGAATTTCCAGGCCCTGCACGGACTTGAGGTTCAAAGTCAAACTGCGTTTGTTGCGGTTTGCGGAGAGGAAGTAGGCCGATTCGCCGCTTGGTGTGAAGGGCGGGCCCCACTGCCGGGTGTCGTCGCCACGGCCGGGGAGTTCAATTTTGATCACGTCCGCGCCCAGGTCCCCAAGCAGCATGGTGCAGAAAGGCCCGGCCAGGATGCGGGTGAGGTCGATTACGCGCACCCCCTCAAGTAGTCGGCGCGCTGGATTTGGCGGATCGGGGAGACTGGCCATGCTGGGGAGCGGGAATTATACCCATGCCCAAAACCAGGAGCTGGGAGGCGGTGTTGTACAATTCACAATCCGTCCGACTCGAAATGAAGCCGCCACCTTTCAAGTATCTGGCGCCTGACTCACTGGAGCAGGCGCTGGAGCTTATGGCTCAATACGGCGAGGAGGCCAAGCTCTTAGCCGGTGGGCAGAGCCTGATCCCAGCCATGAATTTCCGGGTGGTACAGCCTGCGGTGCTGGTGGACCTCAATCGCATCAAGGCGCTGGAGTACGTCGAGAACTCCGAAGATGGCTCGCTGGCCATTGGCGCCATGACGCGCCAGCGCGCCCTCGAATTCAACCCCATTGTGGCGGAAAGTACCCCGCTACTGCATGAATGTATGCCCCATGTTGCTCATCCTCAAATTCGGAACCGCGGCACGCTGGGAGGCAGCCTGGCGCATGCCGATCCGGCGGCTGAGCTGCCGGTGGTGGCAGTTGCCTGCGGCTCCCGCATGAAGGCGAAGGGTCCTCAAGGTGAACGTTGGATCGAGGCAGATCGGTTCTTTAAAGGAATGTTTGCCACCGTCCTGCAGCCCGGCGAGATTCTCATGGAAGTCGTCTTCCCACCGCTGCCTCCCGGGACGGGGTGGAGTTTCATGGAGGCCTCTCGGCGGCGCGGCGATTACGCCATGATGGGAGTGGCAGCCACGCTCAGGCTAAATTCCAGTGGGACCTGCGAGCAGGCCCGCCTGGTCTATCTGAACGCCGGAGACGGTCCGGTGGAGGCGCCCCAGGCGGCCGCGGCGCTCAAAGGCCAGACCCCAGGACCGGAGGCCTTTGAAGCCGCGGCGGCAACCGCCGCAGAGCAGGAGATCGACCCGTTGGGCAATGTCCACGCCAGCGTCGCTTATCAGCGGCAGCTTGCGAAAGTGTTGACTCGGCGGGCGCTCGAGCGGGCATTCGAGCGGGCCCAGATAACGGGGAATTGAGGTTGGGAGCCGCGCGTTTTCTGACGCGCAGGCCAAGTGCGGCCACAATACAGGATGGACAACTTCTCTCTGAGCCTTAGCATCAACGGGAACCGCTTTGAGCGGCAGGTCGATTCGCGCTTACTGCTGAGCGATTTCCTGAGACATGACCTGGGACTGACAGGCACGCACGTCGGCTGTGAGCACGGCGTTTGCGGCGCGTGCACCGTGCTGTTCGATGGCCAACCGGTCCGTTCCTGCCTGATGCTCGCGGTTCAGGCAGACGGGCATGAGGTGTCCACGGTGGAAGTACTGGCGAGCAGCCGGGACCACTTGCATCCGCTGCAGCAGGCCTTTTGGGAAGCGCACGGCCTGCAATGCGGGTTCTGCACACCTGGCTTCCTGATGACGCTAGTGCCCTTTCTGGCCGAACATCCGGACCCTTCCGAGATGGAGATCCGGGAAGCAATCTCGGGAAACCTCTGCCGCTGCACTGGATATCAGAACATTGTGGCGGCGGCTCGTCTAGCAGCCGAGCGGTTGCGCACGGCGTAAGCGACTTGGTGCGGGAGAC
>CAYHJH010000049.1:0-5444 GCA_964356605.1 uncultured Anaerolineaceae bacterium | reverse complement strand
TGAGCACTTCTACTCGGCAAGGCATCTGGCTGCAAGTAATGCCCTCGATCCCGGCGATCCTCGAAACGCTGCGTGCGGGCGACGTCGGATACCTGCAGGAGCTGCAGGCGCGCTTCGAAACGGTCGAACCGACGCTGCGGGCATTCCTGCCGGAGCGGGGACGGTTTGCGCGCCTGCGCCAGGAATATGACACGCTGCTAGAACGCTATCCAGATCCCGAAGAACGGCCACCGCTGTTCGGGTTGCCGGTGGGGGTTAAGGACATCTTTCACGTTGACGGCTTCGAGACCCGGGGCGGCAGCCGACTGCCTGCGGCGAGGCTGGCGGGCCGCCAGGCCGTCTGTGTGTCCCAACTAAGGGCGGCCGGTGCGCTGGTGCTGGGGAAGACCGTCACAACCGAATTCGCCTACTTCGCGCCGGGCCCAACCCGAAACCCGCACGACCCGGCGCACACGCCGGGGGGATCGAGCAGCGGCTCCGCGGCCGCGGTGGCGGCCGGACTGGCCCCGCTGGCGCTGGGAACGCAAACGATCGGGTCGATCGTCCGCCCGGCGGCCTTCTGTGGGGTGGTGGGATTTAAGCCGAGCTTTGGACGCATCTCAACCGAGGGGGTGATCCCGCTCTCACCCTCGCTCGACCACGTGGGTACTTTCACCCAAGACGTAGCCGGAGCCCAGACGGTGGCGCCGATCCTGATCTCAGATTGGGGCCGAACAGCGGCCGCTGAAAAGCCAGTGCTTGGCATCCCAACCGGCTCGTACCTGGACAAGGTGTCGGCCGAAGGGCGGGAGCATCTTGAGAGGGTTTGCGAGCGATTGCGCCAGGCTGGTTTCCGAGTCGAAGAAGTGCCGGCAATGGCGGACTACGAGGAAGTCGTAGAGCGGCACAACCGGGTCCTGGCGGCCGAGGCGGCCCAAGTTCACCGCAAGTGGTTTGCAGAGTTTGAGGAGCTATATCACCCAAAGACTGCCGAACTAATTCGCGGCGGTCAGGCGGTAAAGAAATCCACGTTGAAAGCGGCTGTTGCAGGCAGAGAGAAGCTGCGGGTTGGCCTCACCGAGCTTATGAAGGAACACGGGCTGGGCCTGTGGATCTCACCGGCCGCGCGCGGCCCGGCACCGCGCGGTCTGAGCAGCACTGGCGACCCGGCGATGAATCTTCCCTGGACCCATTCGGGGCTGCCGACAATCACTCTGCCGACCGGCCGAAGTGAAAGTGGCCTGCCCCTAGGCACACAGTTAACGGGTGCGTGGAAGAAGGATGAGCAGCTGCTTGCCTATGCCGCGCAAATTGAGTCCGTCGTGGGGGAGTTCTGAGCCTGCCCAATTGACGACTCAAGCAGCTGCTTGCCCCTGACGCAGGTATATGGCCGATCGGTCTGAGACTAGAAAATGAAAATCCGAACGGCACACGAGATTCGCCCAGGCGCCTACTACGACTCGGTCGTATTGATGCAGCTGCAGCGAGCGCTTACTGGCTTGCCCGAAGTTCAAGATGCGGGCGCCGTGATGGCCACTGCGGCGAACTTGGAGCTGCTGGCGCAGAACGACCTGCTGCCGGACGGGATTGACCCGGCCCCAGAGAATCTGGTGATTGTGGTGCGGGCTGAGAACGAGGCTGCGGCGGAGCAAGCGCTCGGGCAGGTGGATGAGCTGCTCGCCCGTCGACGGGCCGTCCAGGCTGGAGAATTCCGCCCTCGCAGCCTGCGGGCGGCGGTCAAGTTGCTTCCGGAGGCGGAGTGGGTCCTGATCTCGGTGCCGGGCCGTTATGCGGCCGCAGTCGCCCGTGAGGCGCTGGGCAGCGGGCGGCATGTCTTCCTTTATAGTGACAACGTCTCGCTCGAAGACGAGATCGTGCTCAAGCGGTCAGCTGTTGAGCGAGGCCTGCTGGTGATGGGCCCCGATTGCGGCACCGCCATCGTGAACGGAGTCGGTTTCGGTTTTGCAAATCGGGTCCGCCGTGGCGGAATCGGTATGGTGGGCGCCTCGGGAACCGGGATCCAGGCGATCAGCGCGCGCATTCACCAAAGAGGCGCTGGGATCTCACACGCCTTCGGAACTGGCAGTCGCGACCTGAAATCTGCGGTGGGTGGTCTCACCGCCATGCAGTGTATCGACCTGCTGGGGAGCGATCCGGACACACACGTCATCGTTTTGGTCTCCAAGCCCCCCGATCCGGAAGTGACGGTGTCTGTGCTGCAGCGGGCCTGGGCAATCCGCAAGCCGGTGGTGGTGAATTTTGTAGGGCATGCGGCCCCGGCCCGGCGATTGGGAAACCTTTACTTCGCCAATTCGCTGAGCGAGACGGCGGACATGGCAGTCGACATTCTGGAGGAACCGGTCGAAGCATGGGCTAACCATCGAGCTGCGGGACGATCGAACGGCCACGGTTACCTGCGTGGTCTGTTCTCCGGAGGGACCATCGCCCAGGAAGCCTTGCGTGGCCTGCAGGCGCTGCTCGGACCGGTGTATTCCAATTTCGGGGAGCTGCGGTTGGCAGACTCGCTCGTTAGCCAGAGTCACACGATGCTCGACCTGGGCGGAGACGAGTTCACTGTGGGGCGGCTGCATCCGATGATCGACAACGATCTCCGCCTCCGTCGTCTGCGGCGTGAGGCAGCCGACCCTGAAGTGGGCCTGATCCTGCTCGATGTTGTGCTCGGAGCGGGAGCCCATCCGGATCCGGCCGCGGAACTGGCGCCGGCCATTGAAAACGCCCTTTCGGCGCGGGAGCTCGAGGTTGGCGTGATCCTGGTCGGGACGGACGAGGATCCGCAGGACAAAGAGGCGCAAAGGTCGCGGCTGATCGAAGCCGGTGCTCAGGTTTTCGACGACACGGCCGAGGCGGTGAATTTCGCGGCCGAAAGACTCGTCGCCTCCCAGCGGCCGCCAGCCGACACCGGCATACTCTCGCGACCGGTCACGGCAATCAACGTCGGTCTGGAGATCTTCTACGAAAGTCTCATCGGACAGGGCGCCCGGGCGGTGCAAGTCGAATGGAGGCCGCCGGCCGGCGGCGACGAACGGCTGCAGGCAATTCTTCAAAAGCTGAAGGGCTAGGGCATGACCTCGGTAAGTATCGACTCAGCCAACCAGACCGCGGTCGATCGGATGATGTCGGCCCGCCCGATGTTGACCGGCCTGGCGCCGGCCCGGGAGGTGATCCCGGGGATGAAAGACAACTTGATCCTGCACGCCGGGCCGCCGATTGAGTGGGGGCGGATGTCGGGGCCGCTGCGAGGCGCAGTGATCGGCGCGCTGCTGTTCGAAGGGCTGGCCAAAGATGAGAAGAACGCGATCCGGATGGCAGAGGCCGGCGAGGTCGACTTTGCGCCCTGCCACCATCACAACGCGGTCGGGCCGATGGCGGGCGTGACCTCGGCTTCGATGGAAGTGTATGTGGTCGAGAACTCCACGCATGGAAACCGGAGTTTCTCGAACCTGAATGAGGGCTACGGCAAAGTCCTGCGATACGGCGCGTACAGCGAGCAGGTGCTCGCCAAGTTGCACTGGATGAACGAGGCTCTGGCTTCGGTACTCAGAGCAGCGCTTGCAGAGAGTGAAGGAATCGACCTGCGGGCGCTGCTGGCCGAAGCGCTGCACATGGGCGATGAGGGGCACAATCGGAATAAGGCCGCCTCACTCTTGTATCTCAAGCTGCTTTCGCCGCTGATCGCCAAGGTTTCCAAGGACCCCGCCGCCGCAGCCGAGGTGCTCCGCTTCTTGGGAGACAATGCCCTCAGCGTGCTCAATCCGGTGATGGCGGCCTGCAAGGCGATGGCCGATGCCGCACACGGAGTGGAGGGCAGCACGATCGTGACGGCCATGGCTCGCAACGGAACCGATTTCGGAATTCGGGTGAGCGGGCTGGGCGAAGCCTGGTTCACCGCTCCGGCCGAGATTCCCCAGGGGTTGTATTTCCCCGGCTTCAAGAGCGAAGACGCGAACGCTGATATCGGCGATAGCACCATCACGGAGACCGCGGGCATTGGAGGATTCGCGATGGCCGCCGCGCCGGCGATTGTGGCCTTCGTGAGCGGGTCACCACAGGACGCGATGAACACAACGCTCGAAATGTATGAGATCACGGTCGCCGAGCACCAGCACTTCACCATCCCGGCCCTGGACTTTCGGGGAACGCCCACCGGTATCGACATCCGCAAAGTAGTCGAGCTGGGAATCACGCCGCGGATCAACACCGGTATCGCTCACAAAGATCCGGGTGTCGGCCAGGTGGGGGCCGGGTTGGTCCGCCCACCGAAAGAGATCTTCGAGAATGCACTGATTGCCTATGCCGAGCGATACAAACTGTAACGCGGGATCACAGCCCAGTAATCGAGGAGAGGCCCATGAAGCCCTATGACCTATCTCAACCGCTAAATCAAGACGCGCCCTTTTGGCCCTTCTATCCGCCCTTTGAAGTCAAGTACATCAAACGAAAAGCGGAGCACGGGGTGAATGCCCAATACATCATGACGTCCAACCACATGGGCACCCACCTGGATGCACCGCGTCATTTCGTGACTGCAGGCAAGACGATTGACGAGCTGCCTCTGGATTGGCTGTATGGGGAAGGCGTCATTGTCGATTTAAGCGACAGCCTGGATGAGTTGGATCTCTTCACGGTCAAGATGATCGAGGACCGGGTCGAGGTGAGGCAGGGAGATATCCTGTTCTTCCATACCGGCTGGCACAAGTATGCCCAATTTGGCTCCTTGCCCGATGAAGAGAAGTACATCCACCGCCATCCCGGTCCGCATTTTGAGGTAGTTGACTGGCTGCTCGAGAAGAAGATCCATCTGTGGGGCGTGGACATGATCTCGACCGACCATCCGATGAACCTGCCGATTGGGCGATTCCTGGGAAAGGGCGGACTGGAGCACTGGTCGCGCGTCCGGCGGCAGTGTGAGCAGAAGTTTGGCGCGGACAAGATGGACGAACTCTTCCCGGAGCGAGCCTACCAACTCACCCATAACGCGCTGTTTCCGCACGACTGCGTTCACGTAGAGAACATGGGAGGTGAGATCGGAGCCCCGGAACTGCAGAATAAGCGACTGACGCTGGGCGCTTTCCCCTGGAAATTCAAAGGGGGCGAAGCGGCCTTTTGCCGTGCAGTGGCATTCTTGGAGGCCTGATGGAAACACTTGAGATGTCGGCCGAATTCAAAGTCAGTCCCCAGCGGCTGTACGAGGCCTGGCTCGATGGGGAAGAGCACAGTGCATTCACCGGGTCCGGGGCGAGCGGGGAGCCGCAAGTTGGGGGGCAGTACACGGCTTGGGACGGTTACATTCAGGGGGTGAACCTGGAGCTCGAGGCCTACCGGCGGATCGTGCAGTCTTGGCGGACGACCGAGTTTCCGGAAGCCAGCCCGGATTCTCGGCTGGAGCTCATCCTGGAGGCAGTGAAGGGAGCTACCCGGATTACCCTACACCACACCGATATTCC
>CAYHJH010000048.1:6786-9242 GCA_964356605.1 uncultured Anaerolineaceae bacterium | reverse complement strand
GTCAGGCTGATCGCCAGGGCCGGTGCAAGCGCAAGCCGCGGGGCGACGAGCAGATGCGTGCGGCTGGCGTTGAGCATCGCACCCCACTCCGGAACCGATGGATCGCCCGCCAGGCCCAGAAAAGTGAGTGTGGTTGTTCCGAGGAAGGCCCAGGCGAACTGGGTGCCGGCTAACGAGGCGAGCAGCGGCGCGGCGTTCGGCAGCAGGTGGCGCAAGCTGATCCACAGTCGCCCGGCACCGGCCGCCCGCGCCGCGGCAACGTAGCCCTCTCCGAGAAACTGAAAGACGACGGAGCGGGTCACCCGTGCGGTGACCGGAGCGCCCCCGATCCCGACCGCGGCCACCACCGCTGGAAGTCCCGGTCCCCAACCCGCCACCAGCAGCATGGCCAACAGCAGGCCCGGGATGGCAAGCAGTACGTTGGCCAGCCACATCGAAACTCGATCGACCCGGTTGCCAAGAATCGCGGCTGCAAATCCGGCGATCCCGCCCGCGGCGACGGCAATGGCTGTCGCCACCCCCGCCAGGCCGAGGCTGAGCCGACCGCCGTACAACATCCGGGCGAGGAAATCCCGCCCCAACCCATCCGCGCCGAGCGGTAGCTCAAGGCTCGGTGGCGCGAGCGCTGGGGAAGACACCTCCAGCGGGGAATGGCGGCTGAGCAGTGGCGCGAGCAACGCAAGGACGACCACGGCCACCAACCAGAGTCGCGCCAACCTCACCGCGCCTCCCGCAACCGAGGATCGGCCGCCCAGGCCAGCCCGTCGGCTACAACCTGGGTGGCCACATAGAAGAGCGCCGAGAGCCCGACGATTGCCTGGGCGATCGGGAAGTCGGCCTGGAGGATGGAGCGCACCAGCGTCCGACCCAGTCCGGGACGTGAGAATACGGTCTCCGTGACGGCCGTTCCCGCGAAGAGAAAGGCAGTCTCCAGCGCGAGTAGAGAGATCACCGGAGGCAGCGCAGGCCGCAGCGCGTGCCAGAACAAGCGGCTGCCCTGGCGCAGCCCCCGAGCCCTGGCCGCGAGGATGAATTGTGACTGTAGAGTCGACTCCAATCCCGCTTGAACCGCCCGCGCAAACGGGCCGGAGGCTGCGTACCCGAGCACCGCAGCGGGCAGCCACACCCCCAGATCGGGAGCCTGGCTGCGAATCAGCCGACTGACCAGCAGCAGACTAATGACTCCGGTCGTGGCGACTGGCAATGCGGTTGCGAGGCTGGCCGCCGCGCTGGTAGCCCGCCGCAGCGTTGACTGTCTCCCCCAGGCGGCCAGAGCTCCGAGGATTCCTCCAAGCGGAATGGCAATCGCCAGGCTCAGCCCGGCCAGTTGCAGCGTGCTCGGAAGCGCAGCGCGAATCAACGCAGTCACCGGTTGACCCGAGTAGAGTGACACCCCGAGGTCCCCTCGGAGCAGGCCTCCCATGAAGTGTAGATACTGCTGAAACAAGGGGAGATCGTAGCCGAGACGGTGACGCAGGGCCTCAGCTTGTTCGGAGGTCGTCAGTCCTTGGGAGAGCAGGCTGGCGACTGGGTCACCGGCCGAAAGCCGGAGCGCGAAGAACGTCAGGCTGATTGCAGCCCAGGCGGTGAGCAAGCCTTCAAATAGTCGCCGGGCCAGGCTGGCTATGGGTGCAGCCGCAAGTCAATCAGGTAGGGGAACCATCCCTGCGGCGAGAAGCGGAGGCCCTCGACCCGCCGATTGACACCGACCAGGTTCACATAGTCGCGGATCGGGAGGATCAGCCACTGCTCGCGCACTTGTTCGGCCAGCTCCGCGTACCGATCGGATCGCTGCTGATCTGAATCAAATGCCGCCGCAGCCTGCGAGAGTAGCTCATCGAGCGCCGGATCTCGGTAACCGCTCCAGTTGAAGAATCCATCGGAGGCAAAGAAGGGTCGGAGCAGGTCTGGATCGGTGCCGAAGGAGTTCATGCCAATGGCGTGGTAGTTGCCCTTGGCGCGCGCCTCACTGAGCGGGCCGAAGCCAGCGACGACTTCAAGAGTCACCCGGGCGCCGAGCGCTTCCCAGGCCGCGGCGACGAGCTGGCCAACTTCCGGATTCGACCCCCAGTCTGGCACCACCAGCTTGAGCTCTAATGCCTTGGAGCCTGCGCCAGCGCCCCAGCCGGCTTGCTCGAGCAGGCTGCGGGCTGCCTGCGGGTCATAGCCCGGGAAAACTGCCCCGCTGGAGTAGCCAAAGGTGCTGGCCGCGAGCGGACCCGATGCCACCGGCGAGTAGCCGCCAAACACAGTCTCGACGATTTTGGCGCGGTCCACGGCCAATACCAGGGCCTGCCGCAGCAGAGGGTCGTCCGTTGGGGGGAGCTGCGTATTGAAAATAAACTGCAGCGGCTGGCCGGGGATCGAGATCGGCCGGATCTCGAAATCCTCCAGGGCCCCGAGCCTTTCGGCCTCGAGCGGCGGGAGCTCGCCGATGATGTCGACCTGACCGCTCT
>CAYHJH010000048.1:3559-6686 GCA_964356605.1 uncultured Anaerolineaceae bacterium | reverse complement strand
TCGACCTGACCGCTCTCGAGCGCCAGCGCGCGAGTGGCAGGGTCCTCGAAGAACCGGAAGGTGATCTTCTCGACCTCGGCCTGGTTGGACCGATAAATCGCCGGTCCCCAGGAATAATCCGGGTTGCGCTGCAGGATCAGGTGGTCATCCTGGAGGTACTCCACGAAACGATATGGCCCGGTCCCCACCTGGTGGAACTGATAGTCGCCCGGGCCCCAGGTCTTCAACGCCGCCGGTGAGGCCATCCCGAGATAGACCTGCGACAGCGAGTCCAAGAGGGGCGCAAACGGCCGCTCGAGGTGGAAGGCCACCGAGTAAGGCTCGAGCACCTCGACCTCCTTCAGCGGACCCAGCATGGAGGCCGCCTTCTGGGAGCGATGGTCGGGGTCCAGCACATACTCGATGTTGGCCTTCACGGCCTGGGCATCGAACCGCTGTTCGTCGTGGAAGAGCACATCCTCTCGCAGATGGAAGGTATACGTCAGTCCGTCTGGCGAGATCTCCCAGTCGCTCGCCAGGCCAGGCACAAATTCGCCGGTCTCCGGGTCTTGAAAGACGAGCGTGTCGTAAACGGAACTTAGCGGGATACCCAGTTCGACCGAGGCATTGATATGCGGATCGATGCCGGTGGGCGAGAGTGTGAGTCCGTAACGAAGTTCGGTTTCAGCGGGCGCGGCACAGGCCGCTAACAGGGACGGGAGCAGAAGACTGAGCCGAAGATTTCGGGCGAGGTGCATCGACGCCGGAGCAGAGCAGGAGCAAGTGTCTGCGTTGAAATGGCCTCCACCAGGCCTGAGTTCCGGCGAATCTTATCACAGGCACTCGAAGTGATCGAAGTAAAATGCGTATGCATGAGCCTGACCCCGGTTCGGAAGCAGTATCTTGAAATCAAGCGCCAATATCCCGACGCCATTCTGTTCTTCCGACTGGGCGACTTCTATGAGACCTTCGACCACGATGCCGAGATCGCGGCGAAGGAACTGGAGATCGTGCTGACCTCCCGCAATGTTGCCAAAGGCGTGCGGATCCCGATGGCCGGAATTCCATTCCATGCGGCCGAGCCGTATTTGGCCAGGTTGATCGAGAAGGGCTACCACGTTGCCATCTGCGAGCAGGTCGGCGATGGGCCAGTTCGCGGGTTGTTCCCCCGAGAGGTGATACGGGTGGTGACGCCGGGAACAGTCCTGGAAGCCGGCCTGCTGCCCGGCGACGTCAATAACTACCTGGCCGCGGTCGTGATCCAGGCGGGCGGGATTGGCATTGCCTACGCCGATGTAACCACCGGGGAATTCGCTGCCACGGAGGTCGATGACGCCGATTCGATGCGGCAGGAGTTGGACCGCCTGAGCCCGGCCGAGCTGATTCATCCCTCCGCCCTCGAGCTGGAGAAGGAGTTGCCGGGCCATCCGACGCCCCTGCCGGATTGGCACTTCGAGCACGATACGGCTGAAGAAAAGCTGCGCGCCCATTTTGGAGTGGCCTCGCTGGACGGTTTCGGTTTAGGGGGCAAGCCACTGGCGACGATGGCTGCCGGGGGAATCCTGGTGTATCTGACCCAAACCCAGGCCTCGGCCCTCGCCTCTCTGACCAGCCTCTCCACCTACTCAACCGGCGATTTCATGGTGCTCGATGCGGCTACCCGCCAGAATCTCGAGCTGACCGAGACTCTCCGAACTGGCGAGGTGCAGGGCTCCCTGCTTGGGGTTTTGGATGAGACCGTCACGCCGATGGGCCGCCGCTTGCTGCGCCAGTGGTTGAGCAAGCCAAGGCTGAACCGGGCTGAGATTGAGTCCAGGCTCGACCAGGTGGAGGCGTTTACCTCCGATGGGATGTGGCGGGCAGCGGTCCGGCAAATGCTGCGAGGGCTGTCCGACATCGAGCGCATCACCAATCGGGCAGCGGCCGGCGTGGCAACACCCCGCGATCTAAACGGCTTGCGCTCCGCGCTGCGCGAGGTGCCGGGCATTCGCAGTGCGCTCGAAGGTAAGCCGCTCGGGGAACTTGGTCCGAGCGTGGAGCCGTGCGGCGAAGTTCTGGCAGAGCTCGAGGCCGCGTTGGTGGACGATCCTCCGGCAGCCTTCGGCCAGATCGGATTGATCCGACCCGAGTACTCAGCAGAGTTGGATGAGCTCGTGAAGTCCTCCCGAGAGGCCCGAGATTGGATCGCCGGGCTCGAGTCTCAAGAAAGACCACGCACGGGGATCAAGAGCTTAAAGGTTGGGTACAACAAGATCTTTGGCTACTACATTGAGGTGACCAAGGCCAACAGCCGCCTCGTTCCGGAAAACTACATCCGCAAGCAGACGCTGATTAACGCCGAGCGCTACATCACACCTGAGATGAAAGAGTACGAGTCGCTCGTGCTGACCGCCGAAGAACGAATCCGAGAGCTCGAGCGCAGCCTCTTTCACGTCATTTGCCAGCGGGTGGCGGAAAGCTCAGATCGTCTCTTGAAGACTGCCCGCGCGCTCGGGCAGCTCGACGTGGTCGCCGCGCTGGGAGAGGCCGCCGCGAGGCACGCGTTTGTGCGGCCTGAGCTACTGGAAGATGAGCTGCTTGAGATCCGAGAGGGGCGCCACCCGGTGGTGGAGCAGCTCATGCCAGCCGGTCGTCGTTTCGTCCCGAACGACGCGGTGCTGGAGGAGGGCGAGCGCGTCCGGGTGATCACCGGCCCGAACATGTCGGGCAAGTCCACTTACCTCCGGCAGGTGGCCCTGATCGTGCTGATGGCCCAGATGGGCAGCTTTGTGCCCGCTCGCTCCGCGCGAATCGGAATGGTCGACCGAATCTTCACCCGCATCGGCGCCCAGGACATGATTCATGCCGGGCAATCGACCTTCATGATCGAGATGCTGGAGACAGCCAACCTGCTCCATCACGCCACGCCACGCAGCCTGATGATCCTCGACGAGATCGGGCGAGGCACCAGCACCTACGACGGGCTTTCCATCGCCTGGGCTGTGGTCGAGTTCATTCACAGCCATCCACGGCTGCGTTCGCGGGCCTTTGTCGCCACCCACTACCACGAGCTCACCCGCTTGCCCGAGAGCCTTCCGGCGGTTCGCAACTACAACGTGGCGGTGTCAGAGGAGGGTGGGAAGGTGGTGTTCCTGCACAAGATCGTCCC
>CAYHJH010000048.1:0-3459 GCA_964356605.1 uncultured Anaerolineaceae bacterium | reverse complement strand
TCCAGGATCAGCCCGGCTTTCTCCTCGGCGTCGCGGCGCGACCAGGTTCTGCTCTTGATCTCCAGGAAGTGACCCTCGACCGGCGGCTGCAGGAGCTGGTCGATGTTGATGAAAAACTCGCTGCCCCGATAACGGACAAGCCAACGGAGCCGATCCTTCTGGATCGAGAGCTCGCCAGTCGGGTTGAAGTACTCCCGGTAGAAACGCTCGCTGTGGTTGGCGGGAGCGATGAAGCGCGAGCGGGACAGTAAGACGGACTGCGGGTATTCCCGTTCAGCTGCCGGGCCGATCAGGGTGAGGCGAGAACGGACGCTGAAGACCTCCCCGTTCTCATCGACGAACTCGTCCTCCCGGTAGCGCAGCCGGCCCTGCTGGGGATCGGAGAAGGTGAAATAGGTGTCGTACTCGCGATAGTGGGCTCGACGGACAATCTCCCACCGATCGGACTCGAGCGTCTGCCCTAAGGAATTGGGTGCCGGAAGGCGCATCTTCATCTGAATCTCGTAGCTTTCCTCCTGCTCGGCCCCTCCAATTGCCACCAGTTTGGAGAGCACCGAATCCTCTCGCTCGATCAGGAAGGCATCGATCCGCTTGGCGTAGTTTGCCGCGGCGGGCATCAGCTCGTCGGTCCGAACCGTTAGCAGCGCCCGGTCGCGCATCAGCCAGCGCCCATCGACCATCACGTCGGTGACATCGCTCGCCTTGGCGGTGTACACCAGCCGCGAGTAGATCGAGTTCGGGTCATGCTCAAAGTGGGGGTATGAATGCAAGGTGTTGAGGTCGACCAACGCCAGGTCGGGGCGTTTGCCGGGCTCCAGCGATCCGGTGAGGTGGTCCAGATGGAGAGCCTTGGCGCCCAAGCGAGTCGCCATCTCGAAAGTTGTGCGCGCGGGCGCTGCGGTTGGGTCTCCCGAAGTGACCTTGGCCACGAAACTCGCCAGGCGCAATTCTTCAAACATATCAAAGTCGTTGTTCGAGGCCGGGCCATCGGTGCCGATGCCAAGGTGCACGCCGGCGGCCAACATCTCGGTTACCGGCGCGAAGCCGGAAGCAAGTTTCAGGTTGCTGGAGGGATTGTGGGAAACTCCTGCCCCGGCGTGCTGCAGAGTGTGGATCTCACCCTCGTCAATGTGGACACAGTGCGCCGCCAGGACCTTGGCCTCGAACAACCCGAGCTTCTTGACCCAAGGTACGACCGGCATGTCGTATGTCTTCCGCCAATCCTGTACTTCCTGAGCGGTCTCAGCAATGTGAATATGAAGCGGCACGTCGAACTCAACCGCCAGATCGGTGCAGGCACGCAGGATCTCCGGCGTGCAGGTGTACACGGCGTGGGGCGCCACAGAGGGCACGACCAGTGGATGGCCTCGCCAGCGGCGGATGAATTCTGAAGCTTGCTGGAGGGAGTCCTCGAAAGACTCCGCGTCTGGGGCGGGGAACTTGAGCACCGTCTGCGAGCAGACCGCTCGCATTCCGACTTCGGCTACAGCCTCCGCCACCGTCTCTTCGAAGTAATACATGTCCGCAAAGCAAGTGACGCCGCTGCGGATCATCTCGGCGCAGGCCAGCAGCGTGCCCAGACGCACGAATTCGGGCGTAACGAATTCCCGCTCGACCGGCATCATGTAGCCCAACAGCCAGACGTCCAGCCGGCGGTCGTCGGCCAAGCCGCGCAGCAGCGACATGGCCGCGTGGGTGTGAGCGTTGATCAAGCCCGGGATGAGGGCCTTGCCGCCACAGTCGATGATCTCATTCGCTTGGTGGGCAGCGAGGATCTCGTTGGATGGCCCGACCGCCAGGATCTGATTCTGCTCAATCGCCACGGCCCCGTCGGGGAATACCCGGAACTGGTCGTCCATGGTGACGACGTGGGCATGCGTTAGGATACGATCGGCCTTCACCATTGGAGGAGGATTATAGCAGTCGGGTGCCGCCTGTATAATCCTCGAGACATGCGCGCAGTCGACGTTATTTCCAAGAAGCGAGACGGCGAGGAACTAACGAAGGAAGAAATCGATTTCTTCGTGGGCGGCTTCACTCGCGGGGAAATCCCCGACTACCAGGCGACCGCCTGGGCGATGGCGGTCCTGCTGCGAGGGATGACCCCCCGCGAGACCACCGACCTCACACTGGCGATGGTCGCTTCAGGGGACCAACTCGATCTCTCGGATGTGGTACCGATTGCGGTCGACAAGCACTCCACCGGCGGCGTGGGCGACAAGACCACCCTGGTGGTCGAGCCGGTAGTGGCGGCCTGCGGCGTGCCAGTTGGGAAGATGACGGGGCGAGGGCTGGGGTTCTCCGGCGGGACTCTAGACAAGCTGGAATCCTTTGCCGGTTACCGGGTCGGGCTGACGACCCGCGAATTCAAGCAGCAACTCAAAGACCTGGGCCTGGTCTTGAGTGGGCAGTCGCTGGACCTAGCGCCTGCGGACGGCAAACTGTATGCGCTGCGGGACGTCACCGGAACGGTGCCATCCATCCCGCTCATTGCCTCCTCAGTGATGAGCAAGAAGATCGCCGCCGGGGCTCAGGCGATTGTGCTGGACGTAAAGGTCGGGGTGGGGGCCTTCATGCAGACGTTGGAAGAGGCCGAGGAGCTGGCCCGGCTGATGGTCGATATCGGATCGCGGGCCGGCCGCAAGGTGGTAGCGCTGCTCGCCGACATGAATCAGCCGCTCGGAAACGCGGTCGGCAACGCGCTGGAGGCCAAGGAAGCGATCGCGACGCTGCGCGGCGGCGGACCGCAGGACTTTCGAGAACACTGCCTGGAGGTCGCGGGCCATATGCTACGGTTGGCGGGGAAGGCAGCGGATTTGGCCGGGGGCCGGGCGCTAGCCAAGGCGGCGCTGGCCTCTGGGACTGCCCTGGGGAAGTTTCGAGCGTTGGTGGAGGCCCAGGGCGGGGACCCGAGGCATGTGGACGAACCGGAGCGACTGCCGCAGGCGAAATGGGTCGAAGAATTCCTGGCCCCGCGCGCCGGATATCTGGCAGCGATTCATGCGGGCGAGGTCGGCTACGCCTCCGTCGAGCTTGGAGCGGGGCGGGCGATGAAAGACGACTCGATTGACCATTCGGTGGGGATCGTCGTTCACCACAAAGTGGCTGATGCGGTCGAAACCGGGGATCCGTTGTTCACGGTTCACGCCAACGACCGGGAGCGGTTGCGTGCCGCCGGTGAGCGGGTCCTCGCTGCCCATGAATTCTCGAACGAACGGGTCTCCGCGCTCCCCCGGTTCTACGGCGTAATCGAGTGAATCCGGGCGGAAAACCGGGCAGGCCGCGGACCTAGACCAATTCGAGTTTCTTGTGGCGTCAGTCGGGTTCGAATCAGGCCAGGCGCTAGCCTGGCAGATTCTTGATCTCTACCGGTTCCAATTCCTCCGAAAGTTCGAAGCCGAAAACGCGGGAGTAAAAGTAGAGCTCGGCCTCGAGGGCGCGGCGGATGTTTGCGGCTTT
>CAYHJH010000047.1:0-9340 GCA_964356605.1 uncultured Anaerolineaceae bacterium | reverse complement strand
TCAGTGCCGAACTGCGGATAGAGCGGCAGCGCCACTCGTTCAACTTGAATCAGGTAATAAAGCGGGTGCCGGGGATCCACCGCCCAGGAACCATCTTCCGCGATTCGCACCAATCCGTTAAGGCGGATCTTTCCCGGGCACACCGCCATGCAACGCGCCTCCATCGGTACGTCCTCGCTGAGCGGGTCGAAACCTTCTACCCTGGGATAACAGGCCACGCACTTCTCGCTGGTCCGGGTCGTGCCACGGAACATGGACTTCTTGTAGGGGCACTGCTCCACGCACTTTTTGTATCCCCGGCAGCGGGCCTGATCGATCAAGACGATCCCATCCTCGGGTCGCTTATAGATCGCCTTGCGCGGGCAGGCCGCGGCGCAGGCTGGGTAGGTGCAGTGGTTGCAGATGCGTTGCAGGTAGAAGAACCAGGTCTGATGTTCGGGGAGCGAGGCGCCCTCCTGGCTGATGCCAAGCCGATCGCCCCGGTAGCTGGTTGAGGTGTCCTCGTAGAAATTGGGAGAACTCCACTCGCGGTCGGGCGGCATATAGCCCAGGGCCTGCTCACCGCCGCCAGCAGCCTCGGTGATGGTCATGCCTTGATACAGGCCGTATGGTGCGTCGCCGCCGGCTTGCGAAGCGTCCCAGGTCGCCTTCTGGCCAGAGGCCTGATGGGCCTCATCCAGCAATTGCAGGATCTTCACGTCCCAGTGCTGTGGATACCCGCCATAAGGCTTGGTCTCGACGTTAGCCCACCACATGTACTCCTGGCCCTTGGAGAAGGTCCAGGTGGCCTTGCAAGCGCCGGTGCAGGTCTGGCAGCCGATGCAGCGGTTGATGTTGAAGACCGCGACGAACTGCCGCTCTGGATGCGCCTCATCAAATGCGTAGTCCATTGCTCGGCCGAGTTGCCAGTTGTGTACCTCAGGCATCGGGCGTCTCCTCGCTGGGCAGAGTCCATCGACTTCGGGTCCGTTGGATCAGGCTGCGCACATAGGCCTCGCCCTTCTGGCTATAGATGCGGTGAGTGGCCAGAAAGTTGGGCTGGGTAAACAGCGTCATCAGCCGGCGCTCGCTCCAGCCCATGCGCACGAACTCCTCCACTAGCGCTTCGGCCATGGCCTCCAGCGCCCCCGGCTGCCCCGGCACGACCGTGCCAACTAGCTCGAACGGGTCCTCTGCGGAGAACTGCTTAGCCATCTCCAGCTCCGGTGACATCGACGGTCTCCCCTGACATGTAGCGGCGCATGAACTCCTTCTCATGGCCGGGAGTGAAGCCCGTGGCCACTGGCTCCCATGCTCCCCTGCCCCCCAGCCCTCCATCCTCGGCTTTGGTGATCTTTACCAACGTCTCTTTCGGCACGGTGTTGAGCGCGTGGTTGTCGGCTTCCCCGCCGAACATGAACTCCATGCTGACCTTCTTCTTGTGGAACAGGGTGTCGGTCTGGTGCATGGGCATAGACCAGTCGCGCGAGACCGACTGCTGCGATCCGTAGCGCAGGTTGGCCATGTATCCCGTGCCTTCAGACCGGGCCAGGCCGTCGGGGCGCGTCTCGTGGGCCAGCACCGACTTCTCGGTGGCCATAAAGGGCCCGTGCTTGAGCATCACTATGTGATAGGGGTATGCCGGGTTGTACCTGGCGCGCAGCATCAAGCGGGCGACCTTGTAGAAGGGGTCATCCTCCCGCCACCCGATATACGGACGGTCGGCCGGGTTGGCGTCCACGTAGACGTAGTCGCCATCCTCGATGCCCAGGTCTTTGGCGGCCTGCGGGTTGATGTGGAGCTGGTGGTCGCCGGGGCCGGGGAGCCGTTTGTCCAGACGGTAGGGGTCGCCGAAGTTCGAGTCCAGGATGATTGACCAGTCGACGGTGCTCCAGGAGGAGTGGACGCGGTGGCGGGTCTTTGGCGTCAGGCAGTAGAACTGGTAGCCAGCTTCCCAGAGCGGGTTCTTGGTCTGCTTCACCTCGGCCCAAGGCAAGGCCACATTGCGAACGGTGCGCTCATCCCAACCCATGGCATCGAGAGCGATGCCGTAGTCATCGGGCCGGAGGAAGCGGCTAGAGGACACGATCACGTTCGGAAGGTAGGGAGTGGCCTCAGGCCCTTCGCGGTGGCTGATGAGGTTCTCCCCGTACTCAATGGCCTCCGGGATATCGCAGTAGGCACTCAACCGGCCGGTGTCGGTGTAGAAGGGCACCGAGTCGTGGATCTGCTCCCAGAAGGCGATGCGTGGGTAGGTGCGGAAAAGCATCAACGCCGCGCCAGGCTCACCGTACTTGCCCGCCACGATGTCTTCGAAGCGGTAGCCGCTGGTGGTGAGGGAGGAATCCAACAGGCGTTGGATGTAGACCTCGGGCCTCCCCTCGAGAGCGAACTTCCAGTAGTCGCGGAAGCGAGCGTCCTCAAGCCGATCGCCGAGTACGACGGCCAGTTCGGCGAGGATGCGCACGTCGTCGCGGGTGTCATAGAGCGGAGGGATTCCGCCCTTCCAAATCTGCAGGAAGGGGTTGGAGCAGGAGGCGGTGATCTCATGCACCTCGAACTCGGCCCAGGAATTGGCCGCCAGAGCGAAGTCGGCGTACTCCACCGTGGCGGTCATCTCGATGTCCACACTGATGATCAGTTCCACTTTTGGATTTACGTTCTTGATCATCTCGTAGTGATGCTTGGCGTTGTTGAGCAAGTTCACGTTGGAGAAGAACATCACCTTGGTGGGGCTCGGCATGTGGGTCTTGCCGGTAAAGACCTTACGTCCGTACTTGGGGGTATCGACGATGAGCGGGCGCTCGGAATGGTTCCAGTAGGCGGGCTCCTCGTCCTTGGCGGTGCTGTGGACGGGGATCGCCTTACCGGGCGCGGCGGGGTTCAGGTCCGGCTGGAAGGGGTCTTCTGCCACCCAGCCTTTGAAGCCAGGGCCGACCTCGGCCGATCCCTGGAAGAGGGCCGCCTTGTAGTTTCCCGCCCAGGTGTAGCACCCCGCGCCGGGTCGGCCGATGTTTCCCGTGAGCATGAGCGGCAGGAACTGGGCCCGGTTCGCCAGCGTGGCGTGGAACCAGTGGTTGATGCCCTCGCCGATGTGGATCGCCACAGGATTCAGTGTGGCGATGTCTTCTGCCAATCGCTCGATCAGCTCCTTGGGCGCGTGGGTAATCTCGGCCACTGTGTCCAGGTCGTAGTCCGCCAGGTGTTCCTTGTACATCGCCCAGAGCGTGAGGGCCTCGGCCTGCGTGCCATCTGCCAGCCTGATCGTGCCGGACCAATCCAAGTCTGGGTCCAGGCCTCTGGCCGCCATGGCCTCGCCGACATCGTCGCGCGTGATCGCCCGCAGCTGGCCCGTGCGCGCGTCGCGGATCACGGAATCGCCGAGTTTCTCGTACTGGTCCGGCTTGAGACCCTGCAGCCGAAAACTGGGCCCCTCCGGGTTGAGGCCGCCCTGGTAGCCGGGGAAGACCTCGTGCGCTCGCAGCCGGGTGAGCGTGTCGGCGCGGACCAGGAGCGGGAAGTCGGTGAAGCGCTTGACGAAGTCGGCATCATAGCGCCGGTTGTCCATGAGCCAGCGGGTGATCCCCAGGAAAAGGGCGGTGTCGGTCGCCGGACGGATGGGGATCCAGTAATTGGACTTGGTCGCCGGCGGCGAATACTCGGGGGTGATGGTGACAATCTTGGAGCCCCGCTCCATGGCCTCGATGAAGAAGTGCGACTCCGGCATCTTGTTTTCGACCAGGTTCTTTCCGCACTGGATATGCAGGCGTGAGTTGCGCAGGTCGTTGAGGTCCTCGTCGGAGGTCTGCAGTCCGGTGGTGAAGGGGTGGCCCGGCGCCTGGTCTCCGTGCCAGGTGTAGTTTGACCAGTTCCGCCCGCCCAGCGCTTGCTCCGCGGGCACACCGCGCACATGGACGTCGAGCAGCGCCAGCATGTTGGAGAAGCGATACATGCCGTACTTGCCGATGACGCCTAGCAGACCCATTCCCCCGCGGCATTTGAAGGTGCGGGTGCCAGCGCCGCCCATGGTCTCGATCATCTCCTCCGGGTAATCCTGCGTGCGGAGAAGCGCGGCGCCCTGCTCTCCGCTGTAGCGCTTGGCGATGGCAATCATGCCGCGGGCGATGTAGTCATAGGCAATTTCCCAGGAGACCGGAAGCAGTTCATCGGTGCCGCGCGAGTCGAACTTGTACTTCGCCGTGTTGGCAGAGTCGAGTTCGGGAAAGCCGTCGTCGGCCCAGGCCTTCCAGCCCTGGCGCATCAAGGGGCCTTTCAGGCGGTGGGGGCCATAGACACGGCGGTGAAAGGTCTGGCCCTTCTTGCAGCCCCGCGGGTGCCAGTGGGCGGTGGCGGTGTTGCCGTATAAGTCTGCATAGCGCTCCACGTCATAGTTGGACTCGGAGCGCAGGATGATGCCGTTTCGGGTGAAGGCCCGCAGCCGACAGGCGTGGGTGTCATTGGGGGAGCACACGAAGGTGAAGGAGCCGTCGTAGGCGTACTGGTTACGGTAGACCCGCTCCCAGTCGCGGTCCGGGTAGCCCTCCAGCGGGTTGTCCACATCGATGGGTTGCAGGAGCCGCAGCTCGGGCCGGACGATGGCCACGCCCAGTGCGGCGCTTCCTGTGAGGCGGAGGAATTCTCGACGACTGATTTGGGCCATGGGCTTAACCCTTCCTGCGGATCTATGCCTGGTTCACCCCCGCGGCGGGCAAAGCCAGGCTTCGCGCTTCAGCTTGCTGCCGGGGGTGATGTTGTCGTTCACTGAAATTGCCAAGGCTCTATTGGAGGCGTGGAGGAGCGCCGCAGCGGATACCGGGCCCAGGAAGCTGTTCACGGCGGGGCAAGCCTGGGCGCCTTCACCGCGGCTGGCAGGATTGATCGCCGTGGCGCACTCACCGGCATGACCCTAGCATAGAGGCGCAGGGTCGAAGAATTGAGCTTCCGCCGGTCCCGTTACGACGAATGTCATCTATATTGACCAGTTTGCGCGCGAGCGCGACCCGTCGTCGTGAACGGGCTGGCTGAGACATACGCCTCGGAGATGGACTGCTACGACCTAGACGCCATAGCGGTCGAGGGGCAGGCCAAGAGGCGGGAGTTTGGGATGATCTACCACGGCTACGCTGTGGTAGACCGCTGGGGCGGGCTGTACTGGCATTCGGCGGGGCACTAGTGCACGGCGGAGGAACTCGAAGCCAAGATTCTTGGAGGCGCTCGCTCTACCCTCACCTCCATCGGGTGCCTGACCAACGGCCCAGCTCGGGCGGGCCTTGCGGGGGCCGGCCTGCCAGTTTGGCCGAAATCTGCGGGCCCTTGAGCCTGCGGTGAGGGTGCTATTTGAAGATGTCAATTAGGGGAACGTTGAACCGGGCAAAGACGAGGATTGTCAAGGCGATCCACGCCATAGTGACGGCCGTCTGAAGACCCAGCGAAATGAGCCTGTGACTCCCAGGCTCTTGCTCCATACGAAGTATTTCACCAGCCCGCTCTTCTCCGTAGATGGCCCTCGTCATCCGGCGTCGGGCCTGGGGGAGGGTGAGCAGGAGCCTTCGGACCGCCTGGACGAGGAAGAACCAGCCGAATCCGAAGAATGCGCCTAGTAACAAGCCGACGATCCAAAAGGATAGCCCGAAGGCAAGAAACCGTACGAAGCTACGCGCTTGAAGGGCCATCTCTGCTCCAGAGTATCATGGGCGGGTGGCTATTGCGCTGACTGACCCATGCTGATACAGCCGCTCTCCCCCATGAAGTAAAGCCCAACAAGATTGAGCGGCAGGACCACGATCGTTTCGAAGATCTCTGCAGCGATGGCTAGAGGAGTAACGCCTCCTCCGGCTATGATGACATAGGCCGCCGGTAGCCCGAGGAAGAGGTCGACAACCACGATCAGTACCGCGCCCGCGACCAGCTGGGCGCGATCACAGGGCTTCGGGAGCGACTGCAAATTCAGCTTGGATAGCTTGGACCTCCGTCCTCGCCAAAGCGCGAAGCCGCCCAACCCGGTGGCCCATACAGCACCGACTGCCAGCAATGCTGCGGCAGTGGACTTGGTGCCGCTGATCGTGGAAAGAGGTGCGGATTGCACACCATCCAAGTTGCCGAAATCCGACGATGACGGAGATTCCTGGGTGAAGGGCCGTTCGAAAGTGGCCTGCGGTGGAGGGACCGTCGGAAAGGGCTGCGCCTGATAGACCTCGCTGCGAGTGAAGTGTGTGGTTCCCGACTCCAGGGCAAAGGCAAAGAGGATCAAGGCATAAAGCCCAACGATTACGCCTGGAAATGAGTAGGTGGGCCGCCGCAAGTCTGACCCCTATGATCCGCGCTTGGTGGTGCGATGCCTCGGTGATCATTCTACAGCACCTTACGACATTCATCTCGAAAGTTTAGGGCGGTCTCGATCAAGTGAACGCTCGGATCCAGGCCGGGCGGAGCCGGCTCCAAGGATTTCAGCACGAGGACGGCCTCTTTTCCATCTGGTGTGGCGGTCAAGCGGAGGCAGGGATCACCGCGCGGGTCGCGCACCGGTTGTCCACTTACCGATGACTGAAACGCTGACAATTCCTCTGCTTGAGGAAAGTTGATAGTAGGAAACTGGTAAGTTCAGGGGCGGTCTGCCGGCCGCTTGATCGAGAGGCGGTGGCCTGGCTATCCTCGCTGCAGCATCTGCCGCAAAACGGTGTGCAGGATGCCGCCGTTGCGGTAGTAGTCGAGTTCGATCGGCGTGTCGATCCGCACCCGGGTCTGGAACTCGACCAACGAACGGTCCTCTCGGGTGGCCCGCAGCCGAATCTCCCTGCCAGGTTGCAGTCCTGCTTCCAATCCCAGGATGTCGAACTCTTCTCGACCGGTGAGGCCCAGCGCCTCGGCCGATTCGGCGGGCAGAAACTGGAGCGGCAGCACGCCCATGCCCACCAGGTTGGAGCGATGGATGCGCTCGAAGGTTTCGGCGACCACGGCCTTCACCCCCAGCAGCGCAGCGCCCTTGGCGGCCCAATCCCGCGAAGATCCAGCGCCATATTCTTTTCCAGCCAGCACGATCAGGGGAACACCCTCCTCCCGATAGCGCGTGGCCGCCTCAAAAATGGCCATGCGCTTTCCATCGGGGAAGTGGAGCGTTTCGCCGCCTTCCACGCCCGGGAGCAGCAGGTTCTTGATGCGGATGTTTGCAAATGTGCCGCGGGTCATGACGCGGTCGTTGCCGCGCCGGGAGCCGTAGGAGTTGAAATCTCTGGGTTGCACCCCGCGCTCGATTAAGAATTGGCCGGCAGGGCTGGTTGCCGGGATGGCGCCGGCCGGTGAGAGGTGGTCGGTGGTGACCGAATGGCCGAGCAGCGCCAACACCCGCGCCCCCTGGATGTCCTGCAGAGGAGGGAGCTCCGGGGTCAGGTCCAAAAAGAACGGCGGCTCCTGGATGTAGGTCGATTCGGATGACCACTCGTACAGTGAGCCGCCGGCGACCGGGATCTCGTTCCAGGTCTGGTTTCCGGTAAACACGTCTGCGTATCGGCGCTGGAACATCTCGGCGCTCAGCGAGCGCTCGATCACGCCGCGGATCTCTGCCTGGGTGGGCCAGATGTCCCGCAAATAGACCGGCGCGCCGGATGGATCGCTTCCCAGCGGCTCGGTGAGCATGTCAATGTCGGCCCGGCCGGCAAGGGCGAAGGCGACGACCAGCGGTGGGGAGGCGAGAAAAGCGGCTCGGGTGTGGGGGTTGATCCGACCTTCGAAATTGCGATTCCCGGAGAGCACGGAGGCTGCTACGAGATCGGCTTCGACGATGGCCTTGACCACCTCCCCCGGGAGCGGTCCGCTGTTGCCGATGCAGGTGGTGCAGCCATAACCGACGATGTTGAAGCCTAGCTCGGCCAGCGGCTCCAGCAAGCCGGCCTCCTGCAGATACTCGGTGACAACCCGCGAGCCGGGCGCCATGCTGGTTTTGACATAGGGCTTGACCCCCAGCCCGCGTTCCAGGGCTTTCTGGGCCAAGAGCCCCGCGCCGACCATCACCGACGGATTGGAGGTGTTGGTGCAGGAGGTAATGGCGGCGATAACCACCGCGCCATGGCCAATGTCGACCGCGTGTCCGTTTGATCGTACAGCGGCAGTTACAGCCACGGCCTCGGGCGCCAGCCCGAATCCGCCACTGGACACATCGGCGGTGAGAATCTCGCGGAAGGATCGCTTCAGGGCCGAGAGTGGGATCCGGTCCTGCGGTCGCTTCGGCCCGGCCAGGCTGCTCTCTACGGTCGAAAGATCGAGCTCAAGCACTTCGCTGAATTCCGGGTCCGGCGTGTCATCGGTTCGGAATAAGCCTTGGGCCTTGTAATAGCGCTCGACCAGCTCGATGTGCGCTTCGTCTCGGGCTGTCATTCGCAGATACCGCACGGTCTCCTCATCCACGGGGAAGTAGCCAATCGTGGCGCCGTATTCCGGGGCCATGTTGGCGATCGTGGCCCGATCCGGCAGCGACATCGAAGAGATTCCCGGCCCGAAGAACTCAACAAACTTATCGACCACGCCATGCCGGCGCAGTATCTGCGTGACCGTGAGCACCAGGTCGGTGGCAGTGGTGCCTTCTGGCAGCGCACCGGTCAGCCGGAAACCGACCACCTGCGGCGCCAACATGACCAGCGGTTGGCCCAAGATCGCGGCCTCGGCTTCGATGCCGCCCACGCCCCAGCCGAGCACCCCCAGCCCATTGATCATTGTGGTGTGGGAGTCGGTGCCAACGAGTGTGTCCGGAAAGACCAAAATACCATCTACGGTCGGCTGGGTGGTCGCGACCGTAGCCAGGTATTCGAGATTGACCTGGTGGACAATGCCGGTGGCCGGGGGCACCACCCGGAAGTTGGCGAAGGCCTCCTTGCCCCAGCGCAGGAACTCATAGCGCTCCCGGTTGCGCTGAAATTCAATCTCGGCGTTGCGCCTCAGCGCCTCGGGCGAGGCGAAGAAGTCGACCTGGACCGAGTGATCGATGACCAGATCGACCGGCACACGCGGGCTGATCCTGGCTGGATCGCCGCCCAGTCGGTTCAGGGCCGAACGCATCGCGGCCAGATCCACCAGCGCGGGCACACCGGTGAAGTCCTGCATAATCACCCGAGCCGGCAGGAAGGGGACCTCCGGCTGGTTCAGATCATTCGGCTTCCAGCGCGCTAGGTCGCGCACATGCTGCTTGGTGATCTCGCGGCCATTGACCTGCCGGAGCAACGACTCGAGCAGGATGCGGATTGAGAACGGGAGCCGTACCAACGGAGGCAGCCCCATCTGCTCCAACGCCTCCAGCCGGTAGAATTTGTAGCGTCCGTGATCGGTGCTCAACTCAGTGAGCGCGCTGAATGGGTCGATGGTCAATTCACCT
>CAYHJH010000046.1:5509-9713 GCA_964356605.1 uncultured Anaerolineaceae bacterium | reverse complement strand
GTGCTCAAGAGCACCAGCTTTCCTCCGTTCGACCCCTGGTACGCCGGCGGTTACATCAACTACTACTATTTCGGCTTCGTACTGGTGGCGACCCCGATCAAGCTGCTTGGTGTGGTGCCCTCGGTCGCCTACAACCTGGTGCTGCCGACCCTCTTCTCCTTGGCAGCTCTGGCGGCCTTTGCAGTCGGGACCAACCTGGTTGCGCGTCTGGGCAGCGCCTACCAAGCAGTCCGCACGGTCAGTCCCCGATTGGCTGGCCTGGCCGCAGCAATTTCACTCGTCGTGATCGGCAATCTCGGGACCGCGCGCTTGATCTACGATGGCCTGCGCGATGTGGGCTCGCGCGGGAGCGAGGTCGCGCGGCCGGGGCTGCTTGCTGCGGTCGCCGGGTTAGGAAAAGTCATAACCTTGCAGGATACGCTCCCGGTCGGCGGGCACCATTGGTATTGGGATCCGAGCCGGGCGATCCCCGCCCTTCCAGGAGAGGTGGGGCCGATCACTGAGTTCCCGTTCTTTACATTCTTGTACGCCGACCTGCATGCCCACATGATCAATCTGCCGCTGACTGTCCTCACGTTGGCGTGGGGGCTTTCCTGGGTGTTGGCAGCGGAGAAACGGGTTGAGATCCGCTGGCCCCAGCGCGTGCTGGGGATTGGGATCGGCGCGCTGACGCTGGGAGTGCTCGGTCCAACGAACACCTGGGACTTCCCGGTGTACTGGACGCTGGGTGCTGTCGCCGCGATTGCGGCGCCCTTCCTGCGCACCCGCAAGCTCGAGCTGAGAAGCGCGATCGAGGCCGGCCTGACCGCCGCCGCTCTGCTGCTCGTTGCTAACCTACTCTTCCGACCTTACTACGCGTGGTACGGCGCCGGCTATACCCAGGCGGACCTCTGGGAAGGCTCGCGCACCTCGTTGGATGGTTACCTCACCGTCCATGGTCTATACCTGACGGTGCTGTTGCCCTGGCTGGCCTGGGAAACCCGCCAGTGGATGGCCGCCACACCGCTTTCTTCGCTCAGCCGCCTGCGCCCCTATTTCGGTCTGCTTCTCGTCGCTGTTCTCGGCTTCTTCTTCGGACTCGCATATCTCGCTGCAGGCGGGGTCAGCATCGCTCCGCTGGTCGGACTGATCGTGTTGTGGTCAGGGATCTTGCTGCTTCGAAAAGACTATCCGATCGAAAAGCGGGCCGCGCTGGTGATGGTTGGGACCGCGGCCGCGCTGACCTTCCTGGTCGAGGTCGTGGTGCTCCGCGGCGACATCGGACGCATGAACACGGTATTCAAGTTCTACCTTCAGGTGTGGACTCTGTTCAGCCTGGCGGCGAGCGGGGCGTTGACTTGGCTGCTGGCCGATCTACCAGCCTGGGGACCGCGCGCCAGGCGGGCATGGCAGGTCGCTTTTGCCGTGGTACTCCTGGGAGCCGCCCTGTACCCGCTCACCGCCACCACCGCCAAGATCCGGGATCGGATGGCCCCCGCCACGCCACTGTCCCTGGACGGCATGGCCTTCATGACCACCGCATCCTACGATGACCTGGGCAAGTCGATTCCACTGGCTGGCGACTACCTTGCCATTCAGTGGATGCAGGACAACGTGCAGGGTTCGCCGGTGATCGTAGAGGCTCAGATTCCGGAGTACCGCTGGGGGTCCCGCTTCTCGATCTACACCGGCCTGCCGACCGTGCTTGGCTGGAACTGGCACCAGCGCCAGCAGCGGGCCGCGGTCGAGTCAGCTGATGTTTCAACCCGAGCGCAGAACATCTCAAGTTTCTATTTGACGCAGTCGCCAACCGAGGCGCTCCAATTCTTGGGTCAATATGACGTTCGCTATGTGATCGTGGGCGAGCTCGAGCAGCTCTACTACGGCCGCTTCGACGGGTGCTCCCCGATTGATGGCGGGGCGCGTGTCTCCTGCGACGTGGCTGGCCGGATTGAAGGGATCTGGACTCTGGATGTGCCGGTCGACCAGTGCGAAACGAACGGATCGAGCCTCACCTGCCCGACCGGAGGGCTGGACAAATTTGCGCTGATGGCCGCGCAAGGCTATCTACGGCCTGTGTACCAGAACGGCGCCACCACGATCTACGAGGTCCTCTCTTGATCCTCGCCTGGCTCGCCTGGTGGTTGGCCAGCACTATCCTCGGCCTGCTGGCCCTCCCCATCGTCTATCGTATCTTTCACCGGCTTCCCGATCGAGGCTATGCCTTCGCTCGGCCCGTCGGGCTCATGGCCACCGGCTACTTGCTGTGGCTGGGTGCCAGTCTCGGCTTCATGCCGAACAGCCGCGGGGGAGCGCTTGGCGCGGTGCTCCTGGTGGCTGCGCTTGGTCTGGCACTTGGAAAACGGGACGAGATTCGTCAGTGGCTGCGCAGCAATCGTCGCACTGTGCTGTGGATGGAGGCCGTCTACGCCGGCAGCTTTTTGCTCTGGGCCTTCGTGCGGGCCAACAACCCCGAAATCCAGTTCACCGAGAAGCCGATGGAGCTGGCGTTTCTCAATGGCATCTTGCGATCCGATGCCTACCCTCCAATCGACCCCTGGCTTTCCGGCTATGGCATTTCCTACTACTACTTTGGTTACGTCTTGATCGCCCTGCTGACCTGGCTGACCGGCGTGTCCAGCGGACTGGCCTTCAATTTGGCGAATGCACTCTGGTTTGCGCTCGTCGCGCTCGGAAGCTACTCCCTGCTCTACAACCTGCTCGCAGCGGGTGGCAGGAGAGTCGGAATGGTTGTGCCGCTGCTGGCGCCGGTCTTCATCCTGATCACCGGCAACCTGGAGGGGATTTTGGACGTATTGCACTCCCGGCACGTTTTCTGGGAGCACCAACCCGACGGGAGCATGGTGTCCAACTTTTGGAGCTGGCTGGACCTGAAGGAGTTGAGCGAGCCTCCACCGCTCGAGCCGACCTGGATTCCGCAGCGCCACCTGTGGTGGTGGCGTGCCTCTCGGGTCATCCGAGACGTCGACCTGGCCGGCGCTGACATGGAGGTCATCGACGAGTTCCCCTTCTTCTCGTATCTGCTGGCAGACAACCATCCACACCTGCTGGCAATGCCGTTCGCACTGACGTCGGTCGGATTCGCCTTGCAGATTTTCTTGAGCGGACTGCGCGGCGAATTCCGATGGCGGGAAGCAAGGGTTTCGCCCAGACGGCTGATCGTCATCGCCCGCGTTGTCTTCGCGGCAGTGATATTCGTAATTGTGTTAAGGGCCCTCACTACAGGCCCCCCCGAGGGAGGCCGGTCTGGCCTCGAGGTACTGACCGGCATCCTGCGAGGGCTGCTGGTTGCGAGCTTGGCGCTGGCGGTTCTCGGCGTCCTCGCGTTGACGTTGCTCGGGTCAATCCCCAGCGCGGTCAGCCGTGAGGAGTTCGCCTTCGGTGCCTGGATGTTCGGTGGCCTGGCCTTCCTGAACACTTGGGATTCACCGATCTACTTGATTCTGTTCCTCGCAGCCGTGGGCTGGGTGGGCCGCAAGGCCAATACCGCCGCGTTGGCACAAGGCCTCTTGTTCACCGCCCTCTCGCTCGGAGCAGCTGCGATCCTGCTGTATCTTCCCTGGTACCCAAGCTTTTCATCGCAAGCCGGCGGCGTGCTCTCCAGCCTGCTCTTTCCGACCCGCATCCAGCAATTTGTTGTGATGTTCGGAGTTTCCTTTCTGCCTATCGCGATCTGGTTGATCTGGACGTGGCGGAATGGTGTAGCGGGACGGCGGGATCTAATCTGGAAGGTCGGACTCGGGCTGCCACTCGGGCTCCTGATCCTCTCCCTGCTGGTGGGAGGCGTCTCGCTGGTGGCAGTCCGAGCCGATCCGTTTGGGCTCGAATCGGTTCTCGGCGGGCTGGGTATCCGCGGTCTTCCGCTCCAGGAGGGCCTCAGACAGGTAACTCAGGCTGGTTTTGAGCGCCGCCTGGGGGGCTCCTGGACGGCGCTGGCCTTGGGACTGACCGTTGGCCTCGGGTTGGGCCTGCTGCTGGGCCGGGCTTCCCCGAAGGATCGTGATGACCCAGAGATCTGGCCATTTGTCGTGATCCTGGTAACGATCGGGGCGCTGCTGGTGATCGCACCGGAGTTTGTCTATCTGCGGGATCTGTTCGGCAACCGCATGAATACGGTCTTCAAGTTCTACTTTGGAGCCTGGATCTTGTGGGGCCTGGCGGCGGCCTACGCGTGTGTGGACCTATGGCCGAAAACATGGAACCT
>CAYHJH010000046.1:1912-5409 GCA_964356605.1 uncultured Anaerolineaceae bacterium | reverse complement strand
CACACCGGCCTGCCGACTGTCTTGGGGTGGGGCGGCCATGAGGTCCAGTGGCGGGGTGATGCCGTGCCGCAGGGCACCCGGCAGGCGGACATCCAAGTGCTGTACGAAACTCGCGACTGGTCGCAGGCGGCGGAGATCCTGGACCGCTATCAGATTGAGTACGTATACATCGGCCAGCTGGAGGCGGCGACTTATCTGAGGCTTGATGAGAGCAAGTTCGAACTCTTCATGGACAAAGTCTACGAGACCTCTGGGGTGCGGATCTATGCGCGGGAGGGGGGAAAGACGGGATGAGGGAACCCCGCCCGACCGTTCCCCTCGAATTGCCGCTCTATCTGATTGTATTTGTCTTCGGCGCCTGGCTCCGCCTCAACCAAATTGATCGGTATCCCCTGACCGACGCGGAGGCCAGCGAAGCGCTTGCGGCACTGCCTGAGCCTTCCGAATTTGAGCCGGGCGGTCTGAGCTCACAGTCTCCCGCGTATGAAGTCCTGACCGGGTTAGCCTTCACCCTGTCCGGCGCGGCCGATGGTGCGGCTCGTTGGGTGCCTGCGATCGCCGGCGCGGCGCTGGTTCTGACGCCGCTGATTGTTCAAAGACAGCTCGGGCGTGGGCCCGCGTTCTTGGCTGCGATCCTATTCGCAGTCTCCCCGACATTGTGGACGGCCTCGCGCACCGCCGGCGGTGCGACGCTCGCTGCGGTTGGGCTGTTTGCCGGCGTGCTGTTTCTGGTGCGGGCTCGTTCGGCGATCCGAGGCAATCTCGAGTCGACCGCCGCCATGCTGGGGCTTGCCGCCATCTCCGGCCCCGCCGCCTTCTCCGGGTTGGTGACGATCGGGGCGGGGAGCGCGCTGTTTGGCGTTGTTCGCCGACGGCGATCCAATCCGCACCCCGATCACACCGTAGCGCTTCCCTGGCCCTCAACTATCCCGACCGAAGCGGTTGTGCGGAGCCTCGCGCTCGCCGCATTCATTGCGATCGCGCTGGCCACTGGATTGAGTTTGTTCGTCGGTGCGCTGCGGGGCGTCTTCGATGGATTGGGTACCTGGGCGGAGGGCTGGTTTCGGAGCAGCGGCGTACCGGCCGTCACGGTGCTGCTTCAGCTGCCGGCCTACGAACCCCTGGCGTTGGTCTTTGGTGGAGCGGCGGGCGTCCGAGCGCTGAAGAAGGGGCGACCCCTGGAAACCTGGCTGGCGTGCTGGACGGTGGGGGCAGTCTTAACCGTTGCGCTTTACTCAGCCAGGCAACCGGAGGACATTTTGTGGATCGTCATTCCGCTCACAATCCTGGCGGCTGGCGAAGTCTCGAATCTGCTTGACAGGATCTCCCAAGCCCAACATCCCGGGCTGCTGTTTGGTTTCGTGGGCGCGGTCGTGGCACTGCTCGCCTTCTCTTACTTGCAGCTGGTCGCGTATGTGAGAGGCCCGGAGTCGTTTCAACTCTTCTTAGGCGTCCCAGTTCTGCTCGGGTTGGCGGTGATGGGGATCGCCTTTGCCGCAGGCGCGCTGGTCCTGCTCGGCCTCGGTTGGTCACGGCAAGTCGCCCTTATCGTCACCGGCACGGCCGGGCTGATCGTGCTGCTCGCACTCAGTCTCTCAGCCGGCGCCGGCCTGAACTTCGCGGAATCCTCGGCTCGAGAATTGTGGAGGCCGCAGGCCAGCACGTTGGGCCTGCGCGGGTTGCAGGATACCATTCGCACCCTGTCCGAAGCCCAGACCGGCCAGCCCACGGCTTTGCCGATCCAACTGGGCGACAAGAGCACGCCAGCGCTCGCCTGGACATTGCGCAATTACTCCCGGAGCGATTCGCTCGATCCAGCGAATTCCCCCCCTCTGGTCTTGATCCGCGAAGGCGCGGAGGCCGACTCACTTCCCAGCGAATACCTGGGGCAGTCGGTCACCATTGGTGAGGGATGGGACTGGACCGGGTGGTATCCTCCGGATCTGCTCGGCTGGTGGTTGACCAGAGATGCTCCAACCCTGCCGGAGCGCTGGGTGATTCTGGCTCGACAGGATGTTGCCGGGGTCGAGCAGCTGGTTCCGATTACGGAACCTTGATGCCCCATACGATTGCCATCGATGGTCCGGCGGCCTCTGGAAAGTCGACTTTGGCGAGGTCGCTGGCGGCGCGCCTCGGGTATCTCTACTTCGATACGGGGGTCATGTATCGGGCGGTTACGCTGGCGGTTCTGCAAGCGGGCGTGCCGGCCAGCGATGAACCTCGGGTTTCGGCGATTGCCGAGCGAGCCTCGATCGATGTTCGACCCTCTTCGGTCGCGGACGGGCGTCAGTATGATGTGCTGATGGATGGAGATGACGTGACCTGGGCGATCCGATCTCCCGAGGTGGATGCTCACGTATCTGAGGTATCGATCTACGCTCGAGTCCGCCGGGCGATGACCGAGCGGCAGAGGGAAATTGGGCGGAGAGGGCGCGTGGTGATGGTAGGCCGGGACATTGGCACGGTTGTGCTTCCCGAGGCAGGGGTCAAGATATTCTTGGAGGCGGGGGTGGAGGCCCGCGCCCGGAGGCGCTACGAGGAGCTCCAGGCTCGCGGGGAGCCTGTGGAGTACGCGGAAGTACTGGAGTCAGTTCAAGCCCGCGACCGGTTGGACTCCACCCGGGATTTGGCTCCGCTGCGAGCCGCCAAGGACGCGATTATTCTCGATTCCACGGAACTCGACCCTCAGCAGGTGCTGGAGCGGGCATTGGAGCTGGTGGCAGACCAAGCAGGACAATAGCCGGCCTCCCAGTCTGACGCCCGAAGCAAACGCGCAGAAGTGAACACAGAATACGTCCACGCCAAATACGAGGGCCGCCGCCGGGTCCTGCGATGGCTGATCGACCAGGTTGGCTTTCGACTGCTGGCGAAATTCGCCGGGGCCAAGGACCTCGATAATCTGCCCAGCTCGGGTCCGGCCATCCTCATGATGAATCACATCGCGCTTATCGATCCGATCGTGGTGCTGAGTTGTCTGCCGCGCAATATCGTCCCGATGGCCAGGCACGACGCATTTAAGGTTCCTTTCTGGGGGGTCTTTCCCTGGCTCTGGGAAGTGATTCCAGTGCGTCGAGGAGAGGCGGATCGGCCGGCGCTGAAGAAGGCGCTGTCGGTGCTCAAGGCAGGGGAGGTAGTGCTGGTCGCGCCGGAAGGCACCCGGAGTCCGCAGATGCAGCAGGGTAAGGTGGGCGTGGCCTACCTGGCGGCCCGCAGCGGAGCGCCGGTGGTGCCGGCCGCGGTCGAGGGGACGATCGGGTACCCTTCCCTCCGGCTGGATCGCCGCGATGAGCCCGGGGCGACCGTTCGGCTCGGACGACCTTTCCGATTTAAGCCGACCCAAGGGCGGGTGGATCGGCTGCTGCTGCGTAAGATGACCGACGAAGCCATGTATGTCCTGGCTGCTCTCTTGCCGGAGGCCCGTCGGGGGGTGTATGCCGACTTGAGTCGAGCAACGACCGATACGATTGAATACCCATGACCGCGGGACAGCAGGCACC
>CAYHJH010000046.1:0-1812 GCA_964356605.1 uncultured Anaerolineaceae bacterium | reverse complement strand
CGTAGTCAAGTTGGATTAGGAAGCGCATGGCCCCGGACCGGCCTGATGAAAGGCAGAGATGACATCCGGGGTGACGAGGCAGAGGGTTCCCCGCCGCGCAGCGGGGCTAACCGGAGCGACCCAGCGGCTCCCCACCGCTGGGCCGGGAAAATCGAGAGATCAGCGGATGCCCTCCGGGCGTGCCACCGCCCGTAACTTATCCACCGGATGCCTGAGCACAACGCTGCGGTTGCGAAAGCGCAGACAACTCCTCGGGACTTGGCACCAGCTTTGCATGCCAAATTAGGAGAGGATCGATGTGCGGTATCGTCGGCTATGTCGGCCCGCGCGACGCGACCACTATCATTTATGACGGCCTAAAACGGCTGGAGTATCGAGGCTACGATTCAGCCGGACTTGCCGTGATCGGCAACGGCTCGCTCCAGATCCGCCGCGACGCGGGCAAGATCGAGCGGCTCGGCGAGCTGTTAGCGGATTCCCCAGTTTCCGGCAACATCGGGATCGGCCACACCCGCTGGGCGACTCATGGCGAACCCAGCGCTCGCAACGCGCATCCGCACACAGGCGCCTCCGGCGAAGTCGTGCTGGTTCACAACGGAATCGTCGAGAACTACCTCACGCTGCGGGATGAGCTGGCGTCCGAAGGAGTGCCTTTTCAATCGGATACTGACACCGAAGTGATTGCCCAGCTCGTGGAGCGGTACTTGTCACTCGACGGGGGGTTCGCAGAAGCAACCCGCAAGGCGCTGGGCCACCTGCAGGGCGCCCACGGGATCGTGCTGCTCTCGACCCGCGAGCCGGACAAGATCGTCGCCGCCCGCCTGGGCAACGCGGGAGGGGTGGTCATCGGCGTGGGCAAGGGAGAGATGTTCGTCGCTTCCGACATTCCCGCCATCCTCGAGCACACTCGGGAGATGGCCTTTCTCGAGGCTGGCCAGATGGCCGTCGTGCGGAAAGACGGCTTTCAGGCGTACACGCTCGATGGGGAGCAGGTTGAGCTGGAAGTGCAGAGTGTGCCCTGGGATCCGGTCTCGGCCGCCAAGGGGGAGTACAAACACTTCATGCTCAAAGAGATCTTCGAGCAGGTCCGATCGACCACCGACACGATCGGAGGCCGGGTGGACTTCGAGGCCGGCCGGGTGCATCTTCCGACGCTCAACCTTGAGCAAGAGCAGGCGACTGCGATAGACAAGATCGTCATCACCGCCTGCGGAACTGCGGCCCATGCGGGAATGGTTGGCAAGTTGCTGATTGAGCGCATCGCCCGGCTGCCGGTGGAGGTCGACATCGCCTCCGAGTTCCGATACCGGGAGCCTCTGGTCAACGAGCGGACCGTTGTGCTGGCCATCAGCCAGTCCGGGGAGACTGCAGACACGCTGGCAGCGATCGAGGAGGGGAAGCGCCGGGGGGCGACGATCTGGAGCATCGTCAACGCAATCGGCTCGCAGGCCATGCGAGTCGCCGACGGCTACATCGGCATGCAGGCCGGGCCCGAGATCGGGGTGGCCTCCACCAAGGCCTACACCGCGCCGCTGGTCGATCTCTACATGCTGGCCATCTTGCTGGCCGACTTGCGGGGTGTGATCGAGGAGGGCGAGCGGCGCCGCCTCGTTCGGGACTTAAGGCGGGTGCCGGATCTGATCGGTAAGTGTCTGGATCGAGCCGAGCAGGTGGAGACGATCGCAAGGACCCTCAAAAACATCGAGCACTGCCTTTACCTTGGTCGGGGCATCAACATGCCCACCGCCTACGAAGGCGCGCTGAAGCTCAAGGAGATCTCCTACATTCATGCCGAGGGGTACCCGGCCGGCG
>CAYHJH010000045.1:3241-9778 GCA_964356605.1 uncultured Anaerolineaceae bacterium | reverse complement strand
TTATGTTAGTCACACTCTCTTCTTACGGGCCTCCGGCGTGGCCGTAGAACCCCCTGCTGTATAATCGCGACATGGTCACCAAAGAGGACCTCGAGGCGCGCCTTCACTCAGCGATGCGCTCCGGCGACGCGGTGGCAAAGCGTTCGATTCGGATGGTTCTCTCGGCCTGGAAGCTTGCGGAAGTGGAGCGCGGAGGTCCACTGGCGGAGGCCGACGCCCTATCGCTCCTTCAGAAAGAGGCCAAAGGGCGACGGGAGACAATCGCGGACGCGGAGCGAGCTGGCCGCACGGACCTGCTCGAGGCCGCACAAGCCGAGCTGGCGTTCATAGAGGCCTTCCTCCCTCAGCCTCTCACCGCCCAGGAACTGCAGGGCCTTGCCCAGGTGGCCATCCAGGAGGCCGGCGCAAGCGGGCCGGAGCAAATGGGCATGGTCATGAAAGTCCTCATGCCAAAAGTTCAGGGCCGGGCCGGTGGAAAGGAAGTCAGCCAGGTGGTCCGGAACTTGCTGGAACCGTCCTGAGCTTCGATGGACTCCCCCGATAGTCCAAGCCTGAAGAGACGATTCGCCCGCATCTGGGGCGCGACCCGGCTGTGGCTGATCCTGGCCCTCGGTGTGGTCGGGACACTACTGGGCATCTCGGCCGGTGCGTTACAAGACGGCTCGGCGCTGATCCTCTCAGCCGGCGACGTCGCGACCCAGGACATCCTCGCCCCGTACGCGCTACCCTACGAGAGCGAGGTGCTCACTGAGCAGAGCCGGGTGGCGGCTGAAGAGGCGGTCGCAGAAATCTACGACCCCCCTGAGAACTCAATTGCCCGAGAGCAACTTGGGCTGCTCGAGGCCGCACTGGACTACATCGGCGCGGTCCGGGCCGACGCCTATGCGACCGAGCAGCAGCGATTGCAAGACCTGCTGTCGCTCGAGCTGCCCAAGCTCAGCCCTGGATCGGCCAGAGCGATTCTCGCCATGCCTCCCGCGCGGTGGGAGGCGGTCCGGCTGGAGGCGTTCTCAGTTCTCGAGCAGGTGATGCGGGGTGAGATCCGCGAAGGTCGATTGGAGGACGCCCGCCGCGGCCTGCCGACTCTAGTAAGCATCAGCATGGCCGAAGACCAGGCCGATTTGGTGGTCGAGTTGGTGAGCGCTCTCATTACGCCGAACGCGCGGTACAACGCGTCCGAGACAGAACTCTCCCGCCAGCAGGCACGGGCAGCGGTCGCCCATGTTAGCCGGACGTTCGCCCCAGGAGAGACGATCATCACCCGCGGTCAGGTGGTTGGGGAGCTTGAGATTGAGGCCCTCGAGAGGTTTGGACTGCTGGAACCGCCGGATCGACTGCGAGAACTTGCGTTCCGGGCTCTGATCGTGACCGTTCTGGCCGGCGCGTTCACTCTATTCGCTTACCGGGTTTACCCAGAATTTGTCGGCAGCATGCGCCTGGTCGGGTTGACGGCCGTTCTGTTCGTGGTCACTTCGCTCGGGATGGGTTTCGCCATTCCTGAGCGCACCATCCTGCCTTACCTCTTTCCGGCCGCCATGCTTCCCATGCTGATGGCGATCTTGGTTGGCCCCGGGATGGGAGTGATGTCGGCTCTGGTGCTTGGCGCCCTGGCCGGTCTCGTGGCCCAGCGCGGACTCGAACTCGGCCTGTATTACATGTTGAGCGGAGTCTTGGGAGCGCTGGTGATCGGCCGGGCCGAGCGGCTCAGCATCTTTGTGTGGGCCGGCCTCGCGGCGGACCTGGCGGCCGTCGCAGTTGTGGTCGCCTTCCGCTTTCCAGATCCGACGACCGACGTTCTCGGCAAGGCCTCCTTGCTGGGCGCCGCGATTGTGACCGGGCTTGTCTCAGCCAGCCTGGTATTCGGATTGCTGGTGCTCATCGGTAATCTGCTTGGCATCACCACCAACCTGCAGCTGATCGAACTCTCCCGCCCAGATCACCCATTGCTGCAGCTGCTGCTGCGCTCCGCGCCTGGGACCTACCAACACAGCCTGCAAGTGGCGAACCTGGCAGAACAGGCGGCCCGGGCGATCGGCGCTAACGCCTTGCTGATCCGAGTCGGCGCCCTATACCACGATGTCGGCAAGTCGGTGCGCCCGCAGGTCTTCATCGAGAATCAGCTCTCTGGCCAAAACATCCACGAGCAGTTGGACCCCGCCACCAGCGCAAGCATGATCCTTGCCCACGTGGCAGATGGGCTCGAGCTGGCCCGCAAATACAGGATCCCTAAGGTCGTCGCGGACTTCATCCCGGAGCACCATGGCCGAATGCGAACCAGCTACCAGTTTCACGTCGCGCGAGAGGCTGCAGGCAAGGATGCGGACACCGTTGACCCGCGCAACTTCACCTACCCCGGACCGCGGCCACGCTCGAAGGAGACGGCCATCCTGATGCTGGCCGATGGCGTGGAGGCCAAAATCCGAGCCGACATGCCAGAGGACGAAGCCGCGCTGGACAAGGCGGTCGCCTGGGTTATCGAGGACCGGCTATCTACTGGACAGTTGTCGCGGACGGATCTCACCTTGAAAGACCTCGACACCATTCAGCGATCATTCGTCACTACCCTGCGTAGCATCTACCACCCGCGTATCCGGTATCCCTCCAGCGAAGGCGAACGAGAAGAAGAGCTGACCGGCCTCGATGCAATCTCCGCTGCAGATGAATCGGACGGACGGCCCGCACCGTTGGACGAATCCCAAGCGCTCTCCCCGGTAACTCAACGGCAGGAGCCGTGAGACCAGGGGCTCACGCCCAACCCAGCTCTTAGGCCGCGATCGACGCGAGCCGATGTAGATCCGGGTATCGGCCCATGAGCAACATCGGTTGAGTTCTCACGCAAGTTCGATGACGCTGCACATCCAAGTTGAGCCCGGCCCCGAGGGAACCGGCTTCACCCTGGCCATCAAGGCGGCTGCCGAGGCCACGCTCCAAGATCAGGGAATCGATGACGCCGCCCTCACGGTGGTCCTCACCGATGAAGCGGGCATGTGTGCACTCAACCTACAGTTCACGGGCCAGAACGAAGCAACCGACGTGCTCTCCTTTCCTGATAGCGAGCGAGACCCCGAAACCGGGCAGGTGTATCTCGGCGATGTGATCGTATGCCCGCCGGTCGCACTGGCGGGCGCCGCACGCGGGAGGCATAGCCTGCTGGATGAGCTCTGCCTGCTGACCATTCACGGTGTGCTTCATCTGCTGGCCCACGACCATGACACCGAAGACGGTCGCTCGCGCATGTGGGAGGCCCAAGCCAGAATTCTGCGTCGGCTCGGCAGCCCGGTCCGCGTATCCTAGGAAAGGTTCGATCCGAATGCGCGGTTCACTGGTCAAGACTTTCCGCGACGCCTTCACCGGGCTTGGGTATGTCGTAAGGACCCAGCGAAATGCCCGCATCCACCTGGCAATTACGCTCCTGGTCTTTGTAATCGCCGCCTGGTTGAGAATCACAGCCCAGGACTGGGCCATCCTGGTGCTGACTGCCGCCCTGGTCTGGACCTCCGAGCTGATCAATACCGCCCTGGAGGCTGTTGTAGATCTGGCGAGCCCGCAGGAGCAGCCGCTTGCACGGGCCGCCAAGGATCTCGCCGCTGGCGCCGTCCTCATTGCGGCATTGGCCGCGATCGTGGTTGGCGTGCTCCTCCTCGGGCCAGCGCTGCTTCGAAAACTCATGCTGGGCTGACGGGTATGAGCGACCCGGCCGTAGTCCGAAAAAATGGTCCCCCTAAAGCTCTCATTGCAAGCGGCCTTTGACTATGACATAATGACTCCTTGCCTTATGAAGGCCTCGATTCTGCGCGCACGCAAAGGCCAAAGCCGTGACTGAGGACGGGCGCGGTTTCCAAGACAGGCTGTACCGTGCCGCCACCATCTCATTTGATTTCTACAACCCCAGTGAAGCGCTGGGCGAACTGCTCAAGATGGCTCAAGAGCTGCTCGGCGTACAGCGGGTGGCGCTATACGAGTACGAAGAGAACGGCACGGGATTTATCCCCCGAGCGGCGGTCGGCGTCACTTTGGGCGAGCTTGGCAGGTTGTCCTCGACCGCCGACCATCCGGTGCTGCGCCAGGTCCTTACCAAGCATCGAGCCAGCGCCTCCGACGGCTCCCACGGTTCCATGGGCCTCCCGCTCGCGCCTGGCTCCGTCGCGTGCGCGCCATGCTTCACCAGTGGAAAGACGATCGGTCTGGTCTTCGTCGCCAACGAGAATGGCCAGCCTTACGGAGAATCTGAGCTCTCGACCCTTGATGTTCTGGCAGCCCGGGCGGCAGAAGTGTTGGCATTTGCCCGGCAGACCGCCAATCAGAACTACCTCTTCCACAAGCTATCCCTGCTCTACCAGGCCAGCCACGCAATCACCGGATCGCACGATCGTGAGCAGGCCGTTCACCAGATGGCGACCCACCTGCTGAAAGCGACTTCCGCCGGACTTTGTGAGGTACAGGTCGTCGAGGACGGAATGGAGCGCACGAGCCGCTTTCAACTGGCGCTCGGCCAATCGGTGCCCCATACCGTCGTCGTAGATTCGACCAAGCAGCCGCCGGACTATCCAGTTCACCGACGGGTGCTGGACCAACTCCAGGCAGCGATCATCAGCCTGAGGCCACCGGTTGGATCCGGAGAGGACCTTGCCTTGCTGGAGTCGGAAGGGTTCACCGCCGCCGCCGTGTTCCCCCTGGCAGTCGGTAACGAGGCGCTTGGACTGGTCCGTGTGCTGTACGACCAGCCCGGGCGCCAGATCGACGCTCAGGAGCTGGAGTTGGCCCAAGCGATCGTGAACATCGGGGCGATCGGCCTGCAAGACGCCATCCATCTGGAGACTGCTGAGTCGCGAGCCAGTCAGTTGCAGAAACTGGGAGATATCGGCCGCGACATGACCTCAACGCTCGACCTGGAGGCTGCCCTCCAGAACTCAATGCGCCACGCTCAGGAGATGCTGCAAGCCGAGGCTTGCGTGCTCTTCCTGCTCGATCAAGAGGGCAAGAAGCTGAACTTAAAGGCCAGCGGCGGGCGGCATGTGCGCATCCGCGACGTTGCCATTCGACTGGAAGAAGGCATCGCTGGCTGGGTGGCGCGCAACAAGAAGCCTCTGATCGTCAACGACGTGCGCAGCAACCCCCTGTATCACAGCGCCATCGACACGCAGACGGGTCTGCTCACTTACTCAGTCCTGTGTGTGCCGCTCGAGAGCCGCGGCGAAGTCCTGGGAGTGATTGAGGCGATCAACCACCCGCGCGGCGCGTTCAACCAGTCCGACGTGCAGATGCTGTCCTCCGTGGCCGCCTGGGCGGCGATCGCTCTCGATAACGCTAACCTTTTCAAACGGGTGGCGGAGGAGAGCCGACGTGCGACGGAGGAGAAAAGCCGCCTGCAAGCGACCTTGGTGGAGACCGCCGACGCGGTGGTGCTGACCGATCCCTCCGGCCGAATCATCTTGGTCAACAAGGCCGCCGCCCAGGCCTTCCGTATCAACGCAGACAAGGCTAAGGACAGGCCCGCCGACGATGTTTTCTTCGACCACCCTCTGGGCGACGTGTTGATGAGCCAGAGCGTCGAGCTGCCCACCAGCCTGGAAGTGACCACCCCCACCGAACGGACGATGTACGCCACCATCAGCGAAGTCACCGACGTCGGCCGGGTGGCCGTGATGCAGGATATCACCGCCCTCAAACAGATCGATCGGATGCGGTCGCAGCTGCTGGGAACCGCAGCCCACGATCTCAAGAACCCGCTCAATGCCATTCGCCTGGGCGCCGACTTGCTCAGCGATGCCCCCTTCAGCGAGCAGCAGCGGAAGGCCCTCGAAATGATGCACAGGGCCACCGACAGCATGACGAATCTGATCACTGGCCTGTTGGAGACCATTCGGGTCGAGTCCACCGCCAGCATCCTCTCCGAACCGTGCAATGTCAACGACCTTGTTCGCCGGGCTATCGAAGACCTGCGGCCTCTGGCGGAAGCCCAGAAACATACCGTCGAGTATCAAGCGCCGAGCGAATCGCTGCTCATCATGGGCGACCCGAATCGCCTGAATTCGGTGATGAGCAATGTGCTGAGCAACGCCATCAAGTTTACGGACCCCGGCGGACTGATCCGGCTCCAGGTCAGCTGGAACGACGAGGAAGTCATTGTCAGCGTGAGCGACAACGGCCCTGGCATCCACGAGGAGGAGCTGCCACGCGTATTTGAGCATCTCTTCCGCGGTCGGGCGGCGGTCCGAGACCCCAACAACCCGATCGAAGGAACTGGATTGGGACTGGCTTTGGCCAAGACCGTGATCGAACAGCACGGAGGCCGACTGTGGGTCGAGAGCCAGGAAGGCAAGGGCAGCACCTTCCGCTTCGCGCTGCCGCGCGAGGCAACCCCGAAGACCGGGTCGCTCCGTCGCTAAGAGGACCGCTAGCCTCGAATTGTGTTTTACTTGGAACTTGAAGACCCGCCACTCGGCGGGTTTTTTTCAGGTAGCGGTTGAGCACCTCAGCAAGGCTTCGATCACCAACCAGCCGGGCTAAGGGTACAATCTCGCTTCTGAGACCTCC
>CAYHJH010000045.1:1966-3141 GCA_964356605.1 uncultured Anaerolineaceae bacterium | reverse complement strand
CTGAGTTTCGGTTCGGAACAGTTGGAACGCCCCGCTCCACTCCAGAGAAGCCGGGCGGCGCGGTCGGAGCAGTTCTGCGGCTGCGTGAGCTGGGGCTGGACGCTTTCGAGATCGGCTGGGTGCAGTCGGTCAGGGTGAAACCTGAGACCTGCCAGCGAATCAAGGAAGCTGCGGCAGAGGCGGGAGTGGCGATCAGCGTCCACGCGCCCTACTTCATCAACCTCAACGCGACGATGGAGGAGTGGCCCAAGAGCCGCAAGCGGCTCATGGACGCGGCGCACTATGGCAATCTGGCCGGTGCCACCGACATCATCTTTCATCCGGGTTCGTACTTTGGGCGACCGCCTGATGAGGTGCTCGAGCTAGCGATCCCGAGACTGCGAGCCTGCCTGGATGAGCTGCGGGCTGCGGACAATCCTGTGACCCTGCGTCCGGAGACGATGGGCAAGAGCGCCCTGCTTGGAACATTGGAGGACGCGTTGGTCATGGCCCAGGAGATCGAGGGGGTCGAGCCGTGTGTTGATTTCTCGCACCTTCACGCGAGGACAGGCAATGGAACCTTGAATTCTCGCGAAGAGTGGGTCGTTGCGCTCAAGGCTTACAAGAAAGCGCTGGGCGCCCGGGCACTGAAACGAATGCACATCCATTTGTCCGGGATCGAATATGGGCCCAAGGGGGAACGGAACCACCTGATGCTGGCGGAGTCCGACTTCGATCTCAAGGGGTTGCTCAGGGCCCTACGTGACCTGGACTGTCGCGGCCGGATTCTTTGCGAGAGCCCGGTCATGGAGGATGATGCGCGGTTGATCAAGAAGACCTGGGGGCGATTGGCGAGGTAAGCTCTGCATTCATCCCAATTGGTGAAACCATCGGGGCTGCCATTCGTCGCAGCCCCGGTTGGTTTGTTTGGTCACTCTTGTGAGGAATTAGGCGGAGACTTGCTCGTCCGCTGGCTCGGGAGAGGGGACAGGCTCTCGATGAGGTCGACCCTCGGGTTCGCGGTACGGTCGATCCTCGGGGCGCGGGCGATCCTCCGGGTTGCCAACTCCGACCACCAGCGCCAGCAGGGTGCCATCTTCCTGTTCAATGGCGCCGACGAGCGCCAGCATGCCCTTCTTCAGGTCATGGATGTCCTGGACCGATCCGTCCCTGCTTCGGAACTTGGTTCGCTCGCT
>CAYHJH010000045.1:0-1866 GCA_964356605.1 uncultured Anaerolineaceae bacterium | reverse complement strand
ACCAGCAGCGCCTGCAGGGCGCCGTCCTGACGGATACCAACCACGAGCGCCTTCATGCCCTTCTTGAGGTCGTGGATATCCTGGACGGAGCCGTCCGGGCTGCGATAACGCGTCCGATCGCTGGTTTGGAACTCGAGCTCTTCGCCGGAACGGGTGTGCAGAGTAAAGGTTCCCTGCCCCGGAACTACGCCGGTGATCTCGCCGGCAGCCCGAAACGTCTCCTGTTCGGGCCGGTCCTCTTGAGCGAAGGCGCTGCTCGGAACGAGCAGCGAGATCGCCAGGAGTCCCATTGTGACTATGCGCATTCTGCTTATCATGATCCACCTCCACGGTTGAGTGTCGGCAGTCATGATCGTTGAATTGAGCTACCGCTTGTTGTCGTGGCTGTAAAAAGCAGGTAAAGCGCGGCCTGAGATTGGTGCGGGGAGCAGGGCTGCGGAGTGAACTAATCTGTCGGGAAAGCGATCTCCTCTTTCCCGGCCAGTTTGTCCCGGATCCGGTCTTCAACAATGGCTAAGTGACGGGGCTGGTTGACAAAATCCAGGTCGTCGGTGCGCAGCGTGAGGGTGGGACACAGATCGAAACTTGCCATCCATTCGCTGTAAAACCGCTCCAAGAGAGCGAGGTAGCCTTCCGTGATCCCCTTCTCCATGTCCCGGCCACGAGCTCGAATCCTTCCCATCAAGATTGGCACCTCCGCCCTCAGGAGGATCAGCAGATCCGGCGGCGGCAAAGAGCCGACAACCAGGTCGAACACCTGCCGATAGGTCTGATGGTCGCGATCCGACACGCTCCCCAGTTCCAGTGCGGCACGAGCGAAAATCTCGGCGTCCTCATAAATCGAGCGATCGATGATGGCCGACTCAGGAGCACGGGCCAACTCAAGATGCTGCCGGGCACGGTGCCCCAGGAAGAAGACCTGCAGATGGAAGGCCCAGGCGGGCATGTCCGCATAGAAGTCCGACAGATAGGGATTGTCTTCGACCGATTCGTAAGCCGTTCGCCAACCCAGCCGGGCCCCAAGCTTTTCGGTGAGAGAGGTTTTCCCGGTCCCAATGTTCCCCGCCACCAGCACGAAATGCTTGGCCATACCTTACCTTCCTCCGAGGTCTCAAGTGCAACCACCAAGCATAGCATGGGCACGGCAGTGTCTGGCTGGCCCGGCACAAATCCCCATCGAACCTGCTTGGATCGAGTGATCATTACGGGTTCGATTAGACTCGTCGGCTGATGAGCTCTCCTGACCTACCACTCAGCGGCAAGGTGGCACTCGTGACCGGAGGTACCTCCGGGATCGGCTTCCACATTGCCTTAGGGCTGGCCCGCATGGGAGCGAATGTGACCCTCGGCGCCCGAACCGATGAGCGGGGGCAAGAGGCGATCGGTCGCATCCGCAATGCAGTCCCGGAGACACAGCCGGATTACCTGGCCGCGGATCTTTCGGCCATGAGCCAGGTCCGTTCCTTCGCAGAGCGATTCCTGGAACGCCAGCCGGTCCTGCACGTCCTGGTCAACAACGTCGGCGGATTCTTCTTGCGGCACCGAATGACCGCCGACGGCTACGAGATGACTTTCGCGCTCAACCATCTCAGCTACTTCCTGCTCACCAACCTGCTTCTGGAACAACTGATCGCCAGCGCGCCGGCCAGAGTGGTGAATGTGTCTTCGGCTTCTCATTACCAGGGGAAAATCCACTTCGAAGATTTGGGGCTCCAACGGGGCTACGGGTTCGGCAACTCGGCCTACGCACAGTCCAAGCTCGCCAACGTCCTTTTCACGTACGAGCTCGCCCGCCGTTTGGGCACCAACGGAGTAACGGCCAATGCAGTCCACCCCGGTCTGGTACGCACGGGGCTCTCAACCAAG
>CAYHJH010000044.1:2017-9837 GCA_964356605.1 uncultured Anaerolineaceae bacterium | reverse complement strand
CCTAGGCTGCGCCAGGGATCGGCTCATTACCCCCGCCTTCCCTCACCAGCCACTGACCCGAAAAATCTCTTCGAGCAGTTGTGCTCTCTCCTCCGCCGTCATCGGCCGAGGTTGGGCGTAGTCTTCTAACATCGCGGTCAGCAGCTCCGTACTGATGTGCCGACCCTGGTAGAAGACATGCCGGTCGACGAACTCCTGCCGGAGCGGCAGTGAGTGCATCTGGTCGAAGAAGAGGTTTCCAAGACCGTAGTGGATGAACCCGGTGGAATAGAACTCCATCGCCTGCGGTCGATGGGCCTGGCTGCCATTCACAATCACGGCCCCCGCCTCCGCCGCCCGGCGGAAACTCTCCACCTGGCCTGGAAGGGGATACGGGCTGATCGATTCAGGCCATTGAAATGTAAAAACCACCAGATAACCCTGTTCCCGCAGCGCTGAGACCCGCTCCATCAGGCCGTCGTCCTGGCAGGACAAAGCGCCGGGTCCGCGCTCGCTCGCCCAATCCCCTCGCGGGCCGGCGGCATTGCACCCGAGAAATGCGAGGCGGTTGCCGTTGTGTTCAACAAGCGCTGGCTCGCGTGCCGAGAGTAAGTCGACGCCGCCGCCGAACGTTGCAAAGCCAAACCCACGATACAGATCGAGTGTGAAGCGCAGCGGATCCGGCCCGAAGTCCTGGAGGTGGTTGCCGGTGAGCTCGATCAGATCGACTCCCAACCCTTCGAAGAGAGACGCGTGGTCCGGGTCGGCACAAAAACGCAAACTTGGTGAGAACGGGTCAGGAGGTGGGCAGTTTGGATTGAACGCGGCCTCGTGGCTGATATGGGCGATGTCGGCCTCGCGCAGCCAATGACCAATCTGCAACCCCGGGTAATCTGATCCATAGCGGTCCATTCGCCATGCAGTTGCTCGGACCAGCGCCGTTACTCCGGTCATGACCAGGACGGTGAGCTTGTCCGGATCGCGATTGCTGGTTGGCCAAGCTAGCGTCGGTTCGATCAAGTCCATGGCGGCCGGATCGCCGCTCAATCCGAAGTCGAGGGACAAGGAATACGCCTGCGCTTCAAAGTCCTTGCGGATCGGTGACTGCCCGTCCACTTCTAAGACTTTCCAGCGCGGCTCCAAGACTTCAAACGGCACGATCGCGTAGACTGGGCTGTCTGCCCAGGCCGCATCGAGCAGGAAACCTGAAGGAACGACGTGCCCTGCCGGGACACCGAACAGCGCTTCCAGAGCCGCGGCGTCCTGATCTGAGACGAGCAAATTCGATCCCTCGGTCCAGAGCCCGGCCAGCTCCGGTGAGGTCAGCCCATCCGCGAGGGTTGGAAAGGGCGCGACCGCCGCGTATATCCAGCGGGTGAGCGGTCGCTCGGGCTTCGGCTCGAGCCGGACATCTGCCATCGCGGGATCCTCGACCCACTCAACTTGCCGCCCTCCGACCTCACGCAGCGCGTGCGCCAGCGCCTCGAGCTCTGCTGGCAAAGCGGGGGCGGCCCACAGGCGGAACGAAGACAGAGTCGGGGACGGAGCTGCAGTGGGTGCCTGAGTAGGCGCCGCTGTCGCGGTTGCGGCCGGAGGCGAGGGCGGGCCAGCGGTCGTGACTGGCTGGCAGGCCGCAGACCCCACGGCAAACAGGAGCATCCCCCACAAGCAAAACGCCCTGGTGGGCCTCACCAGGGCTTGGACTCCGAAATGAGTCTCTCTATTCTTTCTCGACAGCTCCGAACTCGCCGATTTGACGGACCAGCCCCAAGAGCAACAGGGCCAGGCGGATGCCGTCAGCGGCGTTGATCGTGGGGGGTTCGTCTTTCTCTTGCGATCTTGAGACGACGAGGTACGCCGCCCCCAGCCCGGTCAAGGCTCCGACGACGAGTCCCGTGATCAACGTCTTGGTCTTCCACCCCGAATCCACGCGCTTTACCTCTGGAAGATCCCCGCTACTTGTCTGAGCGTTGCACGGGCTGCTTGCAATCCGGCACTGGATATGACAACGGGCCTGACGGCTCTATCGCTAACCTGGATGGTTGCATCCCGGGCTTTGGCGAGCCCCATTCGCGCCCGCAGCAGCGGGTCAGGCAGAACCCGGATCACGTACCAGACCCCGACCCCCGCCGCGGTCAGGACTGTCAGGAGCAGCAGTCCCAAGATGAACGCCATTCCGAGCAGCAAGGCCAGCGCGATGTCGGCCCAGACGCTCGCATCCCCCACGCCGGAGCTCCCTAACAGCGCGCCGACTCCGACGACGATCAGGACTGCAATCGCCAGAGGCAGGTAGATCTCTAGCCGCACCTGCCGCCGAGTAGTCTTGGGAGGATCAAACTTCCCCAGACCGAGGCGATGGTATTCGAACGGGTCCAACGCGGCGTATTGTAGCATGCGGGTGCCTTTGACCGACCAGGTTCTCAGCCAGTGCCGAACCAGGACCTCGGGCGGCCTTGCCTCAGCCCCTCGCTGATTTAGAATCTCCACCATGACGGCTCCCCGAGGTCGGCTCGACGCTTCGGCTAAGCTCAGCGAGGTCCGTGCATGCTGAGCCTGTCGAAGCAAGCTCGCCGAGGTCTGGTCGCGGCGCTGAAGACTAGCCCAAAGACCGTACTGGAAGACATCGACCGGGTGATGCGACTGGCCGAGTTCGAGGCCGCGCTCCCCAAGGGCGTTACCACCGGGCTCAAGATCAACATTTCCTGGCAGACCTGGTACCCGGCTTGCTCCTCCGCCCCCTGGCAGATTGAGGGCGCCATCCGGGCTCTCCAGAAGGCCGGATACCAGGATCTGGTCGGCGTCCACAACGACACAGTGGTCGTAGACACCAAAGTCGGCGAGTTCAACAACAAACACCGTTTCATCACCGACAAGTATCAAGTTCCCTGTATCTACCTCTATGAAGAGAACTTCGAGTGGTTCGAGTATCAGCCGAAGCGTCCACTCCTGGTACTGGACAAGGTCTACCCCAAGGGCGTCTTCATCCCCCGCGCCCTGGTGGGGCTGAACATCGTTCACCTGCCTACGATCAAGACCCATGTCTTTACTACCATCACTGGCGCGATGAAGAATGCCTTCGGCGGGTTGCTGCATCGCGACCGGCATTGGACTCATGCGGTAATCCATGACACGCTGGTGGATCTGCTGATGATCCAGCAAGACATCCATCCCGGGATCTTTGCCCTGATGGATGGCACCTTTGCTGGCGATGGCCCAGGCCCGCGCGCGATGCGGTGGCACCAGAAAGACATCCTGCTGGCCTCCGCCGACCAGGTGGCGATCGACGCGGTGTCCGCCAAGTTGCAGGGTTTTGATCCGATGCAGATCCGCTTTATCCGGCGGGCTCACGAGCTCGGCCTGGGCGTCGGCGACCCGCGGCAGATCACGGTCGTCGGTCATGACCTCGAGCAAGAGCCGCCTTGGGGGTTCGTGCAGGAGGACACGTTCGCCAGTCGGGGCCAGAAGGCGATCTATCACGGCCCGCTTAAGCCGCTGGAGAAGCTGCTTCTGCAGACCCCGTTGGTCGCGTGGGCCTACTTCGCCAGCAACTTCTATCACAACGTGTACTGGTACCCGTTTGTGGGCCGCAAGCGAGTGCAGTCGGCCCTGCAGAGCGAGTGGGGCCAGCTCTTCAAGGCTTACGGAGACGGTCAGGTTGTGATGCCTGGTATGGAGCCAAAGACCGTGGTGCAGGCGGTGGTTGGACTGATCCTGCTAGCTGGCCTAACCGCAGCCGGCCTCCGAATCCTCGCCCAGCGCTGAGAAGACGGCGAGCTCCGCAGAGTTCCCCGCCCTATTCCGCCTCGTGAACCCTCTAACGAAACGCTGACGTTTCGCCAATCCATTTCTTATAGAATACCCGTATATCATAGCTGGGGAGCGGATCGGATTCCGCTCCACTCACCGCGGTTGCGGGGAGACTTCGGAAGTTTCGCCCGCTCAACACTGGTCTTGACCAGCGTTATTGACGTGAAGAGGGAGTAAAGCTGAGCGGTAGTTTGGTGGAGGAGCTCGAACATTCAATGGATGACGCAATGAAGGAAGACGAGGTTAATTTCGACCACTCGGCCCTACAGGCGGCGGATTCTGGCGATTCCATCGCGCAGTATCTGTCCACGGTTGGCCGGGTGCCGCTTTTGAAAATGAAAGATGAGGTTGACCTCGCAAAGCGGATCGAACGTGGCAACAAGGCCAGCGAGGAGCTGGCCAAAGGTACACCCGTGCCTGCTCAGCGGGCCGAATTGCTTCGGCGGGTCCAGGATGGGATAGCTGCCTTCGAGCACCTGATTCTGGCGAATTCGAGGCTGGTCGTTAGCGTAGCCCGCAAGTACCGAGGCCGAGGTGTCCCATTCACGGACCTCATTCAAGAAGGTCATATCGGCCTGATGCGGGCAGCGAAGAAGTTCGAGTATCAGCGCGGGTTTAAGTTCTCAACCTATGCAACTTGGTGGATCCGACAGGCGGTCACCCGCGCCATCTCGGATCAGAGCCGCATCATCCGCCTGCCGGTCTACCTGGGGGAGCAGATTACCAAGCTGCGCTATAAGACCACCGGCCTGACGCTCGAACTTGGCCGCGAACCGACCATAGAGGAATTGGCCCAGGCGCTCGAGACGACTCCGAACCTGGTGGAGGAGATTCTGAGGGCGACCGAGCGGCCAATGTCGCTCGAATCGCCCATGGATGAGGACTCCGACCGGGAGCTGGGCGATACACTCCCGGATGAGGATGGGCCGGACCCAGAGGAGTGGACCTCAGACGTGCTGTTGGGCGAGGACCTCGGCAAGGCATTGGAGGAGCTTCCAGAGCGGGAAAGGGAGGCGCTTATGCTGCGGTTCGGGCTGATCGATGGAAGAGTACGGACCCTGGAAGAGATCGGCCGCAAATTGGGCGTCACCCGCGAGCGGGCGCGGCAGCTGGAAGGCCAGGGACTCCGCAGACTCCGCAACCCTTCGCAGCGGCAGAGGCTGATTGGCTATTGGCTGAAGTAGCCGTGAACTCGAGCGACAAAATTCAAGCCGCCGTGTTGGGCTGGGAGGGCACTTCCGCCCACCCCCACCGCTTCAGCGGGACCGAGTACCGGCTGGGCGGGCGTGAAATCGGCCACATCCATGGTGAACGGCTGGTCGACATCCCCTTTCCTCGTAAAGTTCGAGATGAAATCGTGAGCGCGGGGTTGGCCCAACCGCACCATGTCCTTTCCCAGAGCGGCTGGGTGAGCTACACCATCGGGAGGCCGGAGGACGTGCAGTCAGCGATCGAGCCGCTCCGACGCTCGTACGATCTCGCCACGGCACAGCGTGCCAAGCGGCACGCCTAGATACCCACCGCGTATCCAAAGGAAACCTGAGCGCGCCTGCGGGGGAACCAGGTGCGCTCTTCGTTTCATTCGGTACACTGCCTGTCCAGCGTTGGTTCCAGTGAGGAAGTCGGCTTAGAATTCAGCGCTGTGTATATGGCTCAGGGGAATGTGGGCGCAGGTGCTGGAGTCACGGTCGGCTATTTGGCGGTCCGGGTGGTCACTGGTGCGATCCGCAACGCGGTCCGCTTTGCTGCGACAGTGCGAGAGGTGCCAGGCCTGGCAGGTTGAACATGGAAACGATCCGAATCGAACTGCATTGCCACACGTACCGGTCCAAGGATTGCCTGATGCGCATCGATCGGCTGCTGGAGACCGCTCGCCGAAGGGGATTGCAGCGGCTGGCGATCACTGACCACAATCAGATCGAAGGCGCCTTTGAGGCCCACGCCCTGGACCCCGAACTCGTGATCATCGGAGAAGAGATTTTCACCACCCGAGGAGAAATCCTGGGCTATTACATGACGGAGCTGGTGCCTCCTCGCCTCGAACCGATGGAGACGATCGAACGCTTGAAGTCGCAGGGGGCGGTGATCAGTGTGCCGCACCCGCTCGACGGAGTGCGGGGCGGCGCGTGGCGGGAAGAGGACCTACGGCAGATTCTTCCCTATGTGGACGCCATCGAGATCTTCAACGCCCGCTGTATCCGCGCAGACCCAAACCGGCGGGCACAGGCGCTGGCCCGCGAGGTCGGCCTCCCGGGCACCGCCGGCTCGGACGCCCACGCGTATCTCGAAGTCGGCAGGGCCACTCTGCGTCTCCCACCATTCCATGACGCAGCCGGCATGCGAGCGGCACTCAAGCAAGCCGAAGTTGTCGGCCGGCTTTCTTCGCCGTTCGTGCACCTCTTTTCCCGCTACGCCTCGCTTCGGAAGAAACTCATTTGAGCTCGCAGGGGTGAGGCTCGAATAGACTCCGCACCCCGGCCGAGTCGCAAAGCCTTTGCGACGGTCCGGACCTACCCCTCCTTGGCCCGTAAGTGGTGGAACAGGATGACCTCCCGAATGTTGGGCCGATCGCTCAGGAGCATAGCCAGCCGATCGACGCCTAACCCGAACCCGCCGTTAGGCGGCATCCCGTAGCGCATCGCCCGCAGATAGTCCTCATCCATCGGATGCCGCTCCGCATCGTCCTTGGCGTAAGTCCGTCCTAGCTCTATAAACCGCTGTTCCTGGTCGAGCGGATCATTGAGCTCCGTGAAGGCATTGCAGATCTCCATGCCCGCGACGAAGCCTTCGAACCGCTCCACCGTTCCAGATACTCCGGGTTTGCTCTTGGCAAGCGGTGAGATGTCGCGAGGGTAGTCGACGAGGAACGTGGGCTGGATCAGCTCCGGCTCCACGTAGCGCTCCAGCAGCGTTTCAATCAGCTTGCCGCGCGCGGTTCCGGGCGCCGGCTCCAGTCCGGCCTGACGCATCGCGCTGAGCAGCGATTCGGCCGCGAGATGGTCCTGGTAATCGATCCCAGACCGCTCGGCGACTGCGGCCCGGAGGTCGAGCCGCACCCAGGGCGGAGCCAGGTCGATCGTTTGTCCCTGATAGCTGATCCGAGTGCTTCCCGTGACCTGCTCGGCAACGTAAGCCACCATCTGCTCGGTGATCTCCATCACCTGTTGATAGTCGGCATAGGCCATGTAGAACTCGAGCTGGGTAAACTCGGGCAGATGGGTCCGGTCCACTCCCTCGTTGCGGAAATCCTTGCCGATCTCATAAACCCGCTCCAACCCTCCCACGAGCAGCCGCTTGAGGTAAAGCTCGAATGAAATGCGCAGATACAGGTCCTGGTGGAGCTGGCTGTGGTGCGTGGTGAACGGCTGGGCCGCGGCTCCCCCATAGATCGGCTGCAGGATCGGCGTCTCCACCTCTAGAAAACCGAGGTCGTTGAGATACTGCCGCAGGGCCACGATCACCCGAGCTCGGGTCTTGAAAACTTCTCGGACCTCCGGGTTGACCGCCAGGTCAGCGTAGCGCTCGCGGAAGCGGGCCTCGGGATTGTCGAATGCCGAGTGGACGATTCGCTCTCCATCAACGGTTTCTTCTTTGGCGGCAGGCAGCGGGTAGAGCGACTTGGCCAGCATCTGGAAAGCCTCCACCCGCAACGTTACCTCTCCGGTACGGGTGCGGAACAGAGATCCCTCCGCCCGGATGAAGTCGCCCAGATCGAAGGCTTCCTGCAGGAGCTGAATTTGCTCCTGGCCAAGATCTTCGCCTCGGAAATAAAGCTGCAGCTTTCCGTCACCGTCCTCGATGTGGGCGAAGATGGTCTTCCCCATCTCACGGATCGAGCGCAAGCGGCCGGCCACGCTCACCCGCACATCGCCGTCCTTTTCGAAGGCCGCGATCGCGGCCGTCGAAGTGTGCGTGCGCTTGGTTCGGGGCGGGTAGGGTTCCAGACCCTCCTTGCGCAGCCGATCGAGCTTCTGCAGCCTGGCTTCCATCAGCCTATCGACCATGGATCAGCTCTCCCATTCATGAACTCAGGC
>CAYHJH010000044.1:0-1917 GCA_964356605.1 uncultured Anaerolineaceae bacterium | reverse complement strand
TGTGCTCACTTGATCTTGACGATACGGAAGTTTAGGACGCCTGCCGGTGCCGCGACCTGAATCTTTTCTCCAACCTTGCGGTCGAGCAACGCCTTGCCGAGCGGGGACTCGTTCGAGATCAGACCATCCTTCGGGTTGGCCTCTGCCGCACCCACGATGGTATAGGTCTCATTTGGTGAGCCACCTTCCTGCACGACTACCGTGCTTCCAATCTTTACGGAGTCCTTCGATCGGGCGCGTTTGATCTCCTGGGCAGAAGCCAGGATGTGCTCGATCTCGAGAATTCGCCCTTCGACGAAGGCTTGCTCGTTCTTGGCGGCCTCGTATTCGGCGTTCTCAATAAGCTCGCCGTCCTCCATGGCTTCGTGGAGGCGGTGGGCGACTTCCTGTCGCTTGATGGTGCGAAGGTACTCGAGCTCATCCTCGAGCTTATTGCGGCCTTTCTTGGTCAGATAGACAGCTTGATTTGACATGTCTTTCACTGGCTGGCCACTGTTCTATGGCAAGATTCTGCGCGAAGGCCCTTATGACAAAATGAACTGAGAGCACCCTCTCAGCCCATGAACGCCGGCGATAATAGCACAACTTGGAGGCCATGTCTAGATGACCGCCTGCCGGGGTAAGATTGAAGCTGGAGCCGAAGCGAAGAGGGTTTGGATGACGCTGCTGAAAGGCGGAGAGCCTGCCCCTGATTTTAAGCTGCCAACCGACCGGGGCGATACCATCCGGCTGTCTGATGTCCGCGGAAAGCGGGTGGTGCTCTTCTTTTATCCGCGGGCGGACACACCGGGCTGTATCAAGGAGGCCTGCGGGTTCCGCGATGACTATGAAAGATTTCTGGAGCTGGGCGTTGTCGTGCTCGGCATCAGCCCCGACACGGTCCGGGCGCAAAGCAAATTCCGTGACCACTACTCGCTCTCTTACCCGCTCCTGGCCGACGCAGACCACCAGGTGGCGCAGGCTTACGGAGTGTGGGAGGACAAGAAAATGTTCGGCGTCCCGTACAAAGGCGTGGTTCGCACCACGTTCTTGATCGACGAGCAAGGACGCATCGCACGGGTTTTTGAGGGCGTCAACGCCGAAGGGCACAGCCAGGAGATTCTGGCTGCGCTGAATGGTTAGCCACCCCAGGATGATAGAATGCCGAGCGAAGCGCCGTTAGCTCAACTGGCAGAGCAGGGGCCTTTTAAGCCCAAGGTTCGGGGTTCGACCCCCCGACGGCGCACCTGCCGCTTGTAGTCCGCTCCTCGGTACACCCCCCTTTCTTCCCAGCCACCTTACAGATCTGTAAGGAAAGAACCAAGCTCTACTCCTGTACAGTCTGAGCTGGAGAGACCGCTTCTGGTTCTCGCTAGAGTTTCCTATTAGATAGGACAGAGCATGGCTCAACGCGTCCTCGTCGTCCAACTTGAGCGCAAGCACCTCTTGGCATTGTCCCGAGTGTTTGAGGATCGGGGCGATGTGGTGCTCACCGCCTCCTCCCTGAAGGACACCGGCAACATTGTCCGACGCTATAAACCGGATCTGATCCTGTTGGACGTGCAGATGTTGGGGGAGAACTGGGCCCGCGCCGTTCCGCAAATGCAGCATGGGGCGCCGAACTCCCGCATTCTACTGACCAGCAATGGATCTGCCGCTCGCCTGCGTCGCCGGAGCAAGGACTTCAAAGAGTGGGGCGTGATCAACCCTCCATTCTCCGATGCCAAGATCGAGAAGGCATTGGATTTCTCCAAGAATGGTGTCGAATCGAAGACAGGCGAAACCGAAGAGGAACCTGCCCCCAGCAAGATCCGCTTCCCGCTCCGCTATAAGATCACCGTCCCCTACATCGCGCTTGCCTTAGCCCTCGCGATGGCAGGTGCTTACGTCGTCATCAACGTCGTACTCGACACGATTGAAGAGCGATTTACGAACCAG
>CAYHJH010000043.1:0-9891 GCA_964356605.1 uncultured Anaerolineaceae bacterium | reverse complement strand
GATCCTGGCGACGTCCCCACGAAGCCAGCAGCGCTCGAAAACGTCGACCATCTGAGGATCAAATTGCTTGCCTGCCTGGGCCAGGATCTCCTCGAACGCCTTCTTTGAAGACATCGCCGTGCGATAGGCTCGATCGGAAGTCATCGCGTGAAAGGTGTCTGCGACAGCCAGCATCCGGGCACCGATAGGAATGTCTTCGCCCGCCAGTCCGTGCGGATAGCCACCGCCGTCCCAGCGCTCATGATGATGGAGCACCAGCGGAAGGGCTGACTCCAAGTAGGGATTCCCCTCGATCATGTGTGCACCGTATACTGGATGCATCCGCATCTCCGTCCACTCCTCCTCATCGAGCGGGCCGTTCTTCGACAGGATCTTTTCGGGCACCCCAATCTTGCCCACGTCGTGCAGAATGGCCCCAAACTCGAGAGCCTCCAGCTGATACTTGTCCCAACCCAGATCGAGGGCCATAGATTGGGCATAGGCGTTAACCGCTTCGACGTGCCGCAGGGTGTACACCCCGGCGCGGGCTTCGATAGCGTTGGCCATCGCCCGCAGCACCGCCTTGAGCTGGATGAGCATTAACTCGTCCGTGCGCTGCAGCCGAGCCCGGACCGCGGTCAGTAGCTCATTGCGCGTCGTCGGCTTGGTGATGTAATCATCGACCCCGAGGGCCTTGGCCGCAAAAATGTCCTCGCGGGTGCCGCGGGCAGTCAAGAAGATGAACGGGATGGCGGCGCCTTCTGGCCGCTCGCGTACGGCCCGGTAGAACTCAATGCCGTCCATTCCGGGCATGGTGATATCGGACATGATGAGGGCCGGTTTGATTTCTTGGAGCAGCCGAAGGGCGTCCTTCCCATTCGCCGCCGTGGTGACGCTGTAGCCTGAGCCTTCCAGGATATCCTGGAACGCCACCAGCATGTCCGGGTCGTCCTCGACGATCAGCAGCTTGGAGCCGTTGGCTTCCGTATCGTTGTTCACGGTATCCCCCCTCAACAATTCGATGACGCTAGGCTCGGAACGCCCGCCTGGCCTCGCCTTTGATTATTGGCAGGTGCTCCGAATCGCGCAAGGTTACCGTGGTCAACCCCTGTGATCGTAGGGAATCCAGCCTGTATACTTTCGGATGGGTATTCAGCGGGGCTCCAGGCGGCACGCTAGCGTGCAACAGGGGCGTTGAGCAATGGCTGAGGCGGGAAAGCGTGTAGTGGCCCGGAATCGCAAGGCCGGAAGGGACTACTTCCTGGCCGAGCGCTTTGAGGCTGGCATCGCGCTGCTCGGCTCGGAGATCAAGGCGCTGAGGGCCGGCCTGGTAAGCCTGCAAGAGGCCTACGTCCGGATAGAAGGCGGTGAGGCCTGGCTGGTGAACGCTCACATTGCCCCCTACGGGCCGGCCAGCCAGATGAACCACGAGCCACGGCGGCCGCGCAAATTGCTGCTCCATCGGAGAGAGCTCAATGAGCTAGCCGCTGGCCTCCAACAGCGCGGCTATACGCTGGTCCCCACCCAACTGTACTTGAAGCACGGACTAGCGAAGCTCGAGCTCGCGCTTGCCAAAGGCAAGAAGAAATACGATAAGCGGCGCGATCTGGCCGAAGCCGATGCGCAGCGTGAGGTCGAAAGAGCACTGCGCGGCAAGCGGGTTCGCTAGCCTCCCCTATCGGCCGGCGGGATCTCCATCCAGCAATTCGAATCCCAGGCGGTTCAAGCCTCCGCCTGGAACTCGGTATGGATAAGTTTCCGGTTTTAAACTGCCGTGGCAGAGTTCGCCCTCAGCAGACTTATGTCAATTGCGCATAGCCATGGGCCTCTTCAAAGGCAAGTTCAGGGGGTGAATTGATTATGGAGATGATGTGGCTATACGCAAGCTACCGCTTTGGACGCCGCTGATCTGGCCGGTATGCCCCCGCCCCACAGACGCGAGGCGTCGGGCTGCCGAATGGCGCATGATATACTGAATCGCTGGGGATGATCGGTCTCGACGAAGGTAGTTGGGGTCGAGCTGCAAGCCGAGAGGCGCCGAGCTCGCAAAATCAGCGCAAAAGAACAGGTGCCAATCGCACCAACTACGCGGCTCTGCCGCTCGCTGCATAAGCTAGCGGATTAGAGCTGGCCCTCCGAGAAGAGGGCACGCCTCCCAAGCTCGTCCTCGACCGGGCAAGGTGTAGGCGGCAGAAAGTCGGGGTGCCGCAGGCGAGGTTACTAAGCCTGCGAAAGAGGAGCCCTCGGGCTCCAGTAACTGGCCAAAAGGAGGCCCTGCCATTCGGGCGCCTGGCGGCGAGAGCAGAATAGAACGGCCAAGCTTGTAGACGCTCGATCGCCGAAGCCCTCGGACGCGGGTTCAATTCCCGCCATCTCCACCAACAACAAAGGGCTGCCCACCGCGGGCAGCCCTTTGGGGTGTCTTGCGGCTGGAAATCCACCCTCAAATTGGGTTGTTCAACCGAAGACCGTGCCCCCGCACGGTGACCACATAGGGATGACCAGGATCCAGTTCGCTCAACCGCTCTCGCAGGCGGCGCACCAGCGCGTCGATGGCCTGCTCTGAGACCCCCTCCCCTAACGACTCCGGCCAGACGTGTCTGACGATCTGCTCGCGTGTCACAACCTTGTCCGGATTCTGGTACATCAGTTCCAGCAGGCGATACTGCGGCGGGGAAAGCGGCGGCTCGATCTCTGCTCTCCCGACCCAAACCCGATGGCTCTGGGGATCCATCCTAAGCCTGCCAAGGCCCATTTGGGACAAGCCTTCGCGCTTCAGCGGGATCGTGGACTCGGTCCCTACAAAAACCAGCCTCAGCACCAGCCCGATCTGGATCACGTCGCCGTCCTGAAGTGGGACCTCGCCATCCACCGGAGTCCCGTTGAGATGGGTCCCGTTCTTGCTCCCCAAGTCCTTCAGCGTATACCCATTCTTCGTCCGCCGAATTCGCGCATGCTGGCGAGAGACCTGTCGATCGGGAACAACCAGATCGCACTCAGGGCCGCGGCCGATAAGCACTTGGTCCTGCTCCAGGACCCATCGGGCCCCATCCAACTTGCCGGTCTGCGCAATCAACACCGGCCGTTCCACTAACTCATTCATCTTTCCGCCCCACGCTCGGCCCGAATTGGACCGCTGAGTATAATGACTGGCTCACGGGCAGGCTTGCGAGACATGAGTGCTCCTGTCAAGACCGGCGACGAACTGCGCGGGCGTTACGTCATCAACAAGGTTGTCGGCCGCGGTGGAATGGGGTCGATATACCTTGCCGAGGACAATCGCCTCGCGGGACGGATGTGTGCCATCAAAGAGGTCTTCCAAGGCAACGACCTACCGGATGATCTGCAGGCCCAGGGCAGAGAGCAGTTCTATCGTGAAGCCTCGGTGCTGGCCCGCCTGGATCACCCCAACTTGCCGAAGGTCTCCGATTTCTTCAGTGAGGCTGAACGCGACTTTCTGGTGATGGACTTTGTTCCCGGCGACGATCTGAAGTCGCTGATGGACAATGCCCGCAAGAAAAATCAGTTCCTTCCAGTTTCGGACGTACTGGCATGGGCTCTCCAGCTCGCGGACGCCTTGGAGTTCCTCCACAGCCAGGATCCACCGGTCATCCACCGCGATATCAAGCCGAGCAACTTGAAGCTCACACCCAACGGGCTGATCAAACTGGTCGATTTTGGTCTGGTGAAACAGATGGCCCCGGACGAAGTTACAGTTACCGTGATTCAAGGGAGAGGCACTGCCACCTATACCCCTCTCGAGCAGTATGGTGGCGACACCGGCCACACCGATCGACGCAGCGACATTTATTCCTTCGGTGCAACCCTGTACCACCTCCTAACGAATCAGCCACCGGCCGAGGCGAAGCAGCGCTTCCTTGAGGCCAATGCCCTGGTTCCACCGCGCAAGATCAATCCGCATGTCAGCGTCGCGATGGAGGCCGCAATCTTGTGGGCAATGGAGCTCCATCCAGATGATCGTCCTTCTCAGGTCTACGCCTTGCGCCAGGCGCTGACGAAAGGGTCCTTCCCGGCCTCCGCTGCGGTGGCCGCTTCCGCCATCGCGCTTTCGGGGCGGATCGAACGAACGCTCGCCGGTGCCGCGGTGGCCCTCCTACTGATTGCCCTCCTGGCCTCAATCAGATAGCTGCGCCTTCCAAAAGTAGCTCCCCACTCCGCCGATCAGAGCCCCGAGGGCGCAGATGATGAGCGTTGCGAAGATTCCGAAGGAAGCCAGCAGGGCCCGACTCCCCGGCAAGCCGAGCGCCAGATAGTTGTAACTGGCCAGGCCTCCAATCAATATCAACAGAACGGTCCGTACCCGCCCTGGTTCCTCCGGCCCCGCCCACCGATATCCGAGCCCGGCCATGGCAACCAAGACGGTCAGACCCAATACCAGATCACCCAGGCCAACCGACCGCAGTTGAGATTCGGGCGGCAGCGTCGATTCTGATGCGGATACGGGGGTCGGAGTTACGGGCTCCGGGCTGCTGGTCGGCTCAGGGCTTGGCGTCGGCTCCATCGTCGGCGTTATCACGGTCACAATCCCCTCCTGCACGTTCAACTGCAGGATTTCGGACAAGTGAGCCGGTTCGCTCTCCGCCTCCACCGTAAGAATCCCTAATCGGTCAAGGGTGAACGGGGCCGTGGCAAACCCGTCAAGTGTCGTGGCTTCTCGCACAAAAGAAATGCCCTCCCCTTGGTAAGACAGGACGAACTCGACGGGGGTCCCGTCTGGCACGGGATGAGCATTGTGATCGACAATCAGCCCCGAGCGAACGACTATCTCGTCACCGACCGCATATCCTTGTGCCTCTGGGGTCGCACCTTCCTCGCGCTGGATCGAAAGCGTGATGAGCTGGTCAGGATCGGGAGACGTGATCTCTAACAGGTTGTAGCCGATGCCGGGCACACTGACCGGGGGAGACCCGCCCGCGGAAAGCTCCTGGAACAGCAATCGGGCCGCAACCTCCACGAACGCGCTGGTTTTTCCATAGAGGGCGTAATACATATCGATCTTGCTGATGTCAGTCGCCCCAAGATCGTATGGAACATCCATGGCGAAAACCACGACCCGTTTGTTGCGGACCAGCTCTGGACGCGTGTCGAGCAAGAGCTTAAGGGCCCCTGAGCCATAAGCGGTCGGGTCATTCTTGAGGGTGAGGAAAATCAACCAGTCGGCCGGCCTGATGATTTCATCGACCTCCCCCACAGGCAACAGCGGGATCGTCTGAACGCTCGGCGGAAGCTGTCCGAGGAACAGTGCCAGATCCGCCATCGTCACTGAGGTGAGGTTCCAGGCCCCCACCTGGCCTGCCGCACGGGTGCCATAGAGGTCCAGCACCTTCGCCTCCAAGTCCGAACGCCCAATCCCCTCTATCACTTGGCAGCTCGAGCACTGTCGGTACGCCCGCACATCGCTAATGAAGACGATCCGTTCACCGATCTCCGGCGGGGCTGCGATCAAGCTTTGAATTTCATCCGCCGGCGGGCTCAACAAGCCTGCCGCGGCCTGAGCGACCTGGAGCGCGATGTCCGACTCCCCGACCTGCTCCAACGATCCAGACTGCGTCAGCACCCGTTCCAGCTCCAAGGTGCCATCATACAGACGCAGCTTGAGCCGGAGGATGCGCAGGACCGATTCGTCCACCCTTTGCGCAAAGATGGCATCGTCCTGGTATTTTTCAGCAAAGAAACTCAACGTGTTCCTGACGGTGGTGAGCTGATCCGGGTCGGCGTCAGAGCGGAAATCAGCGAGGTAAAGCAAGTCATTTCCCGCCAAGAAGGCATCCCGAGCCACGAGGTGGCCACGATAGCTCTGACCTAGCGGGTCATAGAACCGACGGAGCGCCGGCGACCCGAGTTCATCACTAACGGTTACACCACCGGCTACGCGCCAGGCAGCGAATGGCTCCAGCGCAAGCAGTTGCCTGAACGCATCAGGATCCAGACCGATCGGCCGGGTTGTGTCACGGATATTGCCCTGGAATCCCTGATACCGGATGTGCCCGGTCAGCATTCCATCGGCGATCGCCGGGTCCTGGCCCGGGCCGGCAGACGTCACAGCAAAGAAAGGTGCCAGTTCGATTTGCTGGAGCTGTACCAGTGATTTTCTGACGGTCGATATCTCCTCCCGGATGGGCCGATCACTGCCTCCAAGTCCCGGGAAGTGCCAAGCGATCACACCCAACTCGCCTTCAGATCCTGAGTGGACGCCCTCGATGAAAGCTCGCCCCATCAGGCTGACCCAGTAGGGGTCGCCACCGAACGATCTCACTCCCAGGTCGCCAAGGCCGAGCTGCGTTGGATCTTCCAGCACATCCAGTGAGGGCCCAAGCAGCAGGTTGAAACCCAGGCCACGTAGTTCTGCTCCAAGGACTTCCCCCACTTCCCGGGCATATCCCGGATCCCAGGTCGCCCCAATCGCCATCTCGGAAGGGAGCAGCGAAAGGCCGCTCATGATTTCTGAGAAAGGCGGTCCATTGCCCTCTTGCGCTATACCGATCAGCAGCGGGACATAAACGCCGGCCTGCTCGCCGGCGACCGAGCCCTCATGCTCGGCAGTCTGCAGTGCGGTGGTCAACGCGGTCACTGCAGTTAGGGTTTTGGGTGAATCGGTGAAATTGTCATCTGTTGCCCGCAGGATCACGCCGCCGACATGATTTTCCCGAATCAGAGCAAAGATCGGATCCTCGGCCTGTGGCGAAGGCCCTTTGAACGTAACCAGAAAGAGCTGCCCGACTCGCTCCTCCGGTGTCATTTGGCGGAGCAGATCCTCAGCCTCATCATTTTGGGGGGCAGCGGTCAACGCGACCATGGCGACCGCCAATCGGGCAGCAACAAAAAGGCTTCCCCTCATGTGGGGAAGTATACGCAATCCGTCGTATTCTGGGCGCTCTCGGATTCGGCCGCTTGGGCCAACTAGCGCGCGCAGGCTCTCAAGCGATCGCCTCGGCGAGGATAATCTCACGCAGCACGGCCCGCCGCTCGCTACCACCCAGCAATTCCAAGCGGCGCAGCCCCAGGGGATCGACCTCTTGTCTCAGCACGGCAAGTTCGTGCTCGCTGGGGGGCTCGCTGACCTCTAGGTGATCCGCGACGGCGAGTGGAAACGAGGTCTTAGATTGAACACGTTCGATCGTCACCCCCGGATGCAGATGGGTCAGCCGGAGTTCGCCGTGAACGAAATCGAACTGACCCAGGTCGGAGACAAGATAGACTGGTCCGCTTCCGGCTCTTCTGCGTGGGTCGTGGCCCAGTCCAGACACGAAATCCACTCTTGGCACAAAGGTGACCTTGGAGTGCCGAGGAACATACAGATGGATCTGGTCGAGGAACACGGTCACATCCGGAATCCCCCCGCTTCCTGGCATGCGCAGCCGCGGCCGACGGTAATCCCGCCCAATCGCGATGTTGTTGAAGTTGCCGCGCGGATCCACCTGCCCGGGTCGGAAGAACTCCAGCGGTCTGGCGCGCGGGAGGTAATCGGCAGCGGCCTGAACGAACCCAAAACTACCCATGCAGTCGGCTAACCAGGCACCTTCCGCGTCTTGCAGTCCGAGTCGCGGCCCTCTCCTGCAAAAACTCTGGCCGATGGCGGACCCCAGGTAGGTATCTGGCGCGTGGGTCCGCTGGGCGAGCAGTGCGCCGGCCGCAGCCATTGGGGTGGCTAAGCCAAGCCCTACCACATCACCGTTCTTAATCCGACGTGAGATGCATACGCAGATCATCTCATCGGGGGAGTACGCCGACTCTTGGGTTGGTTGGGTGATTTCTACAGTCTGAGTTTGCACGGATGCCTGAGCTAACCACAGGCTGCGCTGCCCTCTTGCGGGCGAAATCCTACAGCTCGACGAAGTAGGCTTCAGCTGCCCGATCGATGAGCTCTTTGCTCATCGCCGGCTCGACGTTCAAGTACCGCGAGATATCCAAGATCTGATCGCAGATGTCTCTCGGATGGGAGGCCCGTAGCTTGCGATTTCGTTTGATGTACCACTCTTGCAGCATGTAGGCCAGGCCCCGGTCTGAGTACGGAACTCCCTTGGTCTCGGCGATCCGCTTGAAGATCTCCCGGTAAGCCTCGTAGGAAGGATCTCCGATCTCAATCTTGTGACGCAGGCGCCGCAGGAACGCCTCGTCCACCAGGTCCTTGGGTGGCAAATTAGTCGAAAACACCACCAAGACGTCGAATGGCACCTCTATCTTGCGGCCGGTGTGCAGGGTCAAGAAATCGATGCGATTCTCCAACGGCACGATCCAGCGATTGAGCAAGTCGCGCGGTCTCACTTGCTGGCGACCAAAGTCATCGATCAGGAAGACCCCACCATTGGCTTTCACCTGGAAGGGTGCCTCGTAGAACTTGTTGACGTCGTCAAATACCAGGTCCAATCCATCCATCGTCAGCTCACCGCCAACGACGATGAAGGGGCGGCGGATCTTTACCCAGCGGGGATCCGCTTTCAGTGCGCCGGTCCCGCTTGATTCGGCAGTCTGACCCGGAGAGAGCTCATGGTTGACCGAGTCGTAGAGCTTGACTACCTGGCCATCGATGTCGATGGCATACGGAATAATGATGTCTTCCAGGAGCAGCAACTTGCCGATCGCTCTGGCAATGGAGGTCTTGCCATTGCCAGGCGGGCCGTAAAGGAAGATTGAGGCCCCTGAGTTGATCGCCGGTCCAATCTGATTGAAGGTCGTCTCCGAGAGAACCAGGCTTTCCAACGTGTTGGTCATGATTCGGGCGTTTACGGTCGTCCGGCTGCGGCTCTGGCGCAGGATGGCTTCGTTGTAGACCGCGATGGGGACCGGGGCCGGTCCGGCGTATTGACTGCGCTCCAAGGCCTCGCGGGCGCGGGCGATGCCGGCGTCGGTGATCGCGTATTGGTACGAGCCTTCACCGATGCCGACCTGGGTCTTGACCTCTACGTATTTCTCCCGCTTGAGGGCCTCAAGGATCTGATCGCTCAACCCGGCGTACGGAAGCGCCATGGCCTCCGCCATCTTGAACCCGGTTACATATCCACGGAAATACAGGATCTTGAGCGCCAGGTCTTGCAGCCAAAGCTGCGAGAGGCCGGTATCTTCAATCCGGTTGACCGAGGGCGGGATATAGCGCAGACTGCCGGTGGTCGGCAGGTCGGCTGTCCGGATCACGCGTGGAGACGTGCGTGGGAGGGTCATGGCCAAGATTATATACGGGCGGCCAAGGCGGAGCAAATCGTCGGTTGTTCTCACCCGGCCCGCTTTGTACAATAGGCGGGATGACCCTGGCCTTCCTGATACCGGTCTACAACGAACGGGCCACGATTGAGGCCATCCTGAAGCAGGTCGAGGCCGTCGGTCTTGCCGACGAGGTGGTGATTGTCGACGACGCTTCCACGGACGGCACCCGCGAACTCCTGCAGCAGATTGTCCCCCTCAACCCGCGGGCCCACTTGATATTGCACGAGCGAAACCGGGGCAAGGGAGCCGCCATCCGGACCGGCCTCGCACAAGTCACCACCGACCTGGTACTGATCCAGGATGCCGATCTCGAGTACGACCCCCGGGAGGTCCCGAAATTGCTCCAGCCGATCCAGGACGGGAAGGCCGATGTGGTCTACGGCTCGCGCTTCCTCGGCGCCGCCAGGCGACCGACGATGTTCTGGCACATGGTGGCCAACAAGCTGCTTACGCTCATGACCAACCTGCTCTACAACAGCATCCTCTCCGATATGGAGACCGGCTATAAGCTCTTCCGGCGCGAGCTGATCCAGTCCATCCCAATTCGTTCGAATCGATTCGACTTCGAGCCCGAGATCACCGCCAAACTGCTGAAACGCAGGGCCCGCATCTTTGAGGTCCCCATCTCATTCAACCCGCGGGACTATTCGGAGGGTAAGAAAATCGGCCTCTCGGATGCGTTTGCGGCCG
>CAYHJH010000042.1:6038-9957 GCA_964356605.1 uncultured Anaerolineaceae bacterium | reverse complement strand
CTGCGAGCCAGCCCAGACACAGTCAGTTTTCTACTCGTACGCGTCGTCGCCGGCGAGTCGCCCGAGCAAGTCGCCCGACGAATCGAGAATCGAGTGGAGGGAGTGACCGCGCAGACCCGGGAAGAGTTCTCTGCCCAGGAGCGCAAGGTGGTCCGGGATATGAGCACAGACCTGGTGACGATCATGAATTCGGTCGGCTTTCTTATCGGGCTGGCGGTCATGGGGTTGACGGTGTACACGGCCACGCTCTCACGTCGGGCCGAATATGGAGTGCTCAAGGCGCTCGGTGCGCGCAATCGGGATCTCTACCTCAGCGTGGGGGTACAGACGCTCGCCAGCGTTGCCTTGGGATTGGCAGCGGGCCTAGCCTTCACCCTGCTGTTGGCGGGGATCGTGCCACGAATTGTCTCGAATCTGGGACTGGAGGTCAGCCTCGAATCGTTGGGAAAGGTGGCCATTGCCTCTCTGATCTTCGCCGGCACGGCCGCGCTGCTGCCGATCCGCCAAATCCGCGGCCTCGATCCGGCCGTTGTCTTCCGAGGGAAATAACATGGAGAATTCGACGCTGCAAGTTTCTGACGTCACCAAGCGATTCGGGTCGGGGTCCACCGAGGTAACGGCGGTCCGTCGAGTGTCGTTGGCGATCGACCCGGGCGAGGTCGTCTTGATCATGGGACCCTCGGGCTCAGGGAAGACGACGCTGCTCATGATGCTCGGTGCGCTGCTGAAGCCGACCGAAGGCACCATCCGGCTCAACGGGCAGGTGATCAGCGAGCTGAGCGAGGGCAAACTGCCGATGGTGCGGTTGCACCAGTTCGGCTTCATCTTCCAGGACTTCAATCTGCTCTCGGCGCTAACAGCTTTGGAAAACGTGGCATTAGTGGCTTCGCTGTCCGGCCGGAAGAACGGAGAGGCGCGCCGCAAGGCCGAGCAGCTGCTTTCGCAACTGGGTCTGGAGCAGCGCCTGGACTTCCTTCCCGAGAAGCTTTCCGGAGGCGAGAAGCAGCGGGTGGCCATCGCCCGGGCGCTGGTAAACGATCCGGCCATCCTGTTCGCGGACGAACCGACCGCGAACCTGGACTCGAAGATCGGGCACGAGATCATGCGGCTGCTGCGGTCTATCGCCAAAGAGCAAAGCCGCAGCGTCGTGATCGTCAGCCACGACCCGCGCATCAAGGACATCGCCGACCGGGTGCTCTGGCTGGAGGATGGGCAGTTCAAGGACATGGTCCGCCTGGCCACGGACCCTGTCTGCGGCATGTCCGTGGAGCAGGATGCGGCGGTCCATCGGTGGGCATATCGCGGGTCGATGTACTACTTCTGCGCGAGGGGCTGCATGCTGGAATTCGGCGCCGACCCGGAGCGGTTCATCCCTGGAAGCCACCGGCCCCCCCTAGCTCGAGACGCCATCCCCGGACGCCCGTACGCCGGCCAGACCTAGCCATGCGGAGCCCGACTGGCATGCAATTGGCCGATGCCGGCCGTGGTGATCGCAGCCGATATTATGGTGTGCTAGCGTTGCTGGGGTCTTGCCGAAGGGCCGGCTAATCGGCGGTTGGGTCCGAGGGATAGATCAGCAGCAGAAGCACGAGCCTGGCGACCAGGATCAGGACCGCTGGTAAATGACCACGACTTCTTTGGGCGGATAGTCGCAGACTCGTTCTTCGCCGGATCTTTAAGGTCGCTTCACAGAGCGTTTAAGAACATTGAAGATACTAGGGCTACAGTGCGCCCAGCGCGTATGAATTCGAGATCGGCGTGCGGGCGGCTTAGATCGGAAGATTTGAGATGACGGATGGAGGCATGATGGGAGGCGACTGGACAGTAGGTCATGTCGGCTCACCCCAAGGGAAGGAGTTGCGAAGATGTGCATGATGTGCATGATGGGCCATGCGATGGACCACGCAAGCCACACCAGTGCGGCGGCTCAGGCTGCCAGCCAGCACGAACCCTTGCTCGACATCCTTAAGCGCCGCTACGCGCTAGGGGAAATCGACCTCGACCAGTTCGAGGAGATGAAGCGAGTGCTCGGCGTCGAGGAAAGCCCGGTAGCTCCCTCGAGGCACGCCCCACACGAACATCCCTAGGCACCGGGTCGGCTGCTAGCAAATCGCGCGCGCACCGCTTGCAAGAGCCTCTGACGCATGACCTGGGTCGGCGAAACTGAGCAGTGCCAGCCGCTCAGGGGGCGGGTGGGAGGATGTCTGCAGTAAAGCGGAATTCGACCTCGGGCTCGTCCGGGTCGTTGGAGGCAATGAACACCTGTCGCAGGACCGGCCCAAGTTCCTCGGGGCCGTGAGCCCCTGAATCGAAGCTCACCAGCAAGGAACCGCTCTCCCCCGGTTTGACCGTCGTCGGGCTGACCTGCGCCGAGGTGCAGCCGCAGGAGGTGGTGACAGCCTGAATAACCAGATCGCCGCTCCCTTGATTGATGACGGGGACCTCCAGCGTTCGCAGCTCGCCGTTCCGCACCTGCCCCAGATCCAGCTGCTGCTGTTCCAACAGGATATCTGGTTCTCCACCAGCGCAGGCGACCAGAAGCACAGAGGCTGCAGCCAACAAGATCAGGCCCAGAGCAACTCTGCGGCCCGGGCCGCTGAGCGGGGAGCTGCCTCTCACGGGCGGTCCTCCGCCAGCAGGGATTCCAGCCGTTCCTCCAACTCCGGAGGAGCGAGCGGCCCGATCTTGACACCTCGCAGGGTTCCGTCCTTGGCGACGAAGAACGTCTCGGGAACGCCCTGGATGCGGTAGGCTTGGGAGATGCGCGTGCCGATGTCAGGCCCGTTGGGGTAGGTGATGTCGAACTCATCGATGTAGGCCAGGGCCTCGCGCTCGGTATCCGCGTAATCCACCCCGATGAACACCACCTCCCGATCGCGGTAGGCGCGCCAGGTGCTCTCCAGATAGGCCGCCTCCTCTCGGCAGGGCGGACACCAGGAGGCCCAGAAGTTGATCACCGCCACCCGGCCCCGCAAGTCACTGAGAGTGACCTGCTCGCCAGAAAATGTGACTAGTGTGAAATCCGGCGCCGGGCCCTCGTCTCTGGGACCCGCCTGGGCCTGCACCAACCCCCAGCCGAGCAGTCCAAGCAGCGCCAGCACGCCGCCGTAGGCGAGCGGCTTTGCCCAACTCTGGCGGCCAGCCGTGAGCTTCGGCGGCTCTGGGTCCGCAATGCTCATGCGTCGGTTCGGACGGCGGCTTCGACCCAGATTTCGGCAGTCGAACGCTCTGGGTCGTTGTTCTCGATGATGATGCCCCGGCGTACCGTCTGGCCGGCCGTGTCATGGAATCCTGCATCGAAGCGCAGCGTGACCAGCGTGACCTTGCCAGGAGGGATTACGGTCGAGGTGAAGTCGGCTGTCGTGCAATCGCAGGTCGTGTAGGCCCGGCTGATGGTCAGGGGCGCGTCTCCCAAGTTAGCGATGACGAACTCCCGGGTGACCACGTCCGTCGGTCCGATGCTGCCAAAATCATAGAATATCTCGTTGATGGCTATCTTGGGTTGGGGGCCGCCTTTGGTCAAGAACGCGACGGGTGGACCCTGCTCCATCTCATGCACGGCCTTGAAAGGCTTTTCGTAGGCGACATCCTCCGCCGTGTACTCGAAGGCGGCATCAACCGAGCCCCGCTGGGCGGAGGACTGCCAGATTCCCAACCCGACCAGCGCCGCGCCGGCCAGTACTATTCCACCAGCCGTGGCCCGCTTTCGGTTGACCTCCCGCCTCCGCCGCTCCTGCACCGACGTTCTCGTCGCTGCCTGTGTGCCCATCTGAGCTCTCCTTTGCCGGGGCCCGCACAAGCTCGCGGGATCGCCGGCATTCCGCGTATCAGTTCCCCCGCTCCGTTCCCCTTGTCATTCCGCTTAGAACAAACTACCAGACCGCCGCCAGTCCGGAAAGCGCCATTTGGCCCGTAACAT
>CAYHJH010000042.1:0-5938 GCA_964356605.1 uncultured Anaerolineaceae bacterium | reverse complement strand
TGCTCCCCTGGCTGGCGCCAGTCTTTATGCAGCTCGGTTGGGAGGGCCCGGCGCGGGTCATCTACTGGATCTACTCCTTCCAGTGCCATCAGCTCCCGCAGCGTTCCTTCTTCCTCTTCGGCCCTCAGCCAATGATCACTTTGGAACGGATCCGGGCGATCTGGTACGACACCCTCGACCCTCGAGTCCTGCGACAGTTCATCGGGACCGCCGAAGTCGGTTATAAGGTGGCTTGGTCGGACCGAATGGTTTCGACGTATTCGAGCATCCCCTTGGCGGCAGCACTGTGGTGGCCCCTGCGCAAGAGGCTGCCGCCGCTTCCCCTCGGGGGGCTGGTCCTGCTTTCCTTGCCAATACTCGTGGACGGGCTCAGCCACCTGGTCAGCGACCTGGCCGGCATCGACCAGGGCTTTCGGTACGCCAACGCCTGGCTGGCGACCCTGACTGGCAGCCGTCTTCCGGCCTCCTTCTATGCCGGAAACGCCTTAGGATCTTTCAACTCCTGGATGCGCCTGATCAGCGGCGTTCTGTTCAGCTCGGCGCTGGTGTGGTTCGCTTTCCCTACTCTGGACCTGAGCTTCCGCGAGAGCGCCGCCGCAATTAAGGCCAAGTTCGATCGGGCGAAGGTCCAACTATGAGTGAAAAACAACCTATCCGGGCCATCCTGGCCGACGATCATGCCGTGGTGCGGGCCGGGATCCGCCAGTTTCTGGAGTCGGCGGGCGACATCCAGATCGTGGCGGAAGTGGACGATGGCCGCGCGGCGGTAGAGGCAATCCAGGCTCACCAACCGGACGTCGTCATTCTGGACATTCAAATGCCAAGGATGACCGGCATCGAAGTCACCCGCTGGGTGCGGGCCAACGCCCGCGATACCGGTGTGTTGATCCTCAGCGCCTTTGACGACGATCCTTACGTGATGGCCGTCCTGCAGGCGGGAGCGAACGGCTATGTGCTGAAGACTGCCGACGCGGCGGACATTGTCCAGGCCGTCCGCGCAGTGCACGAGGGCAAGTCGGCGCTTGATCCGGAGATCGCCCGCAAGGTGATGGCTCGGTTATCTGGCAGCAGCCTGGTCGGTCCTGTGGAACGCCTCACCGACCGCGAGCTCGAGGTGCTTGCCCTGGCCGCCAAGGGTTACACCAACAAGGCCATCGGCCTGCAGTTGGGCATCAGCGATCGCACCGTGCAAGGCCACTTGGCGAAGAGCTTTGGTAAACTGCAGGCCGCCAGCCGAACCGAGGCGGTGATGCGGGCGGTCTCGCTCGGTTGGCTCCCCTCCAGCCTGGGGCACCTCCCCGAAGAATGAAGCTGCGGGTCGGCGGGCTGCACCTCCAACTGCTCGGTCTGGTCATCCTTCCCTTCAGCTTGATCCTGCTCACCGTAGCGTTGGTGGGGATTCGGATCCACCAGACGGCCATGCGGCAGCTGGTGGCCGAACGGGACGTACGATCCGCGCGGGCGGCCGCGGCTGCCATCTCCGAACAGCTGCATCATCGCGAGTCGGCAATTCGCGATCTCGCCTTGCGCCTGCAGGATGGCGCCTCCCCGCAGGATGTCCTCGACAACGCCTGGTACCTGTGGCCCGATTTCGATGGAGGCCTCGCCATCACCGATGTCGAGGGTGGAATACTGGCGAGCTCCGCAGCCGCGGAGGCCTGGCGCGGCCGCCCGCTGCAGCCGCTGATCCAGGGCTTGTCTCCAGGCCAAGCCGGCTTCTCCGATCCGTTCTCGGATCAAGGACAGACCATGGTCATGATCATAGGGCGCGCCGAGAACGGTGCCGCCGTAGGCGGGTACTCCCTGCGATTGCTCCTGCGCGCGGCGATGCTAGAGGCGGTCGTGGCTTCCGGCAACTCCAGCGCCTTCCTGGTGGATAGAGCTGGGAACTTGCTTGAGAGCGTTGGGCCAGCGCCTGAGCCTGGGAACCTGCTGGAACACCCGGGGGTCCAGGCAGGACTGCGGGGCGAGATTGGTTCCCTCTACCTGCCTTCCGAGGATGGCGAACACGTCGTGGCTTTTGCCCAGGTCCAGCCCACGGGCTGGGCTCTGATCGTGGATGAGCCTTGGGAGAGCGTCGTCAGTCCGGTGCTGGAGGTCTCCCTGGCCGCGCCCCTGGTCCTGGTCCCAGGTCTATTCGTGACTCTCGTAGCGCTGTGGTTTGGCGCGCGGCAGGTCATCGGCCCCTTGCGAAAACTGCAACAACAGGCGGAAGAGCTCGCCCGATCCAACTACGGCGTTCTTGGGGACCCGGTGGGGGGGATCGCCGAGATCCAACAGCTCCAGGAGGAGCTGGTCGAAATGGCCACCGGCATTCGGGCCGCGCACCAGGCGCTAGAAAGTTACATCGGCTCGATCACGCTCGCCCAGGAGGATGAGCGAGAGCGGCTGGCTCGCGACCTGCACGATTCCACGATCCAGGACCTGATCGCGCTCGACCACCGCGTTCAAATGATCCAGACCGAGCTCGAGCCGCGAGATCCAGGGGTTGCCACAAGGCTCGCTCACATGCGCCGCGAGATCAATCGCTCGATCCAGGAGCTGCGCCGCCTCACTGGCGCTCTGCGACCAATCTATCTTGAGGACCTGGGGCTGGTCCCGGCGCTTGAGATGCTCGCCAAAGACGCAGAGCAGGACCTGGGCATCCGGGTGAGCTTCGACGTCGAAGGTCAGGCTCGCCGGCTCGGTCCGGATGCCGAGCTGGCCATCTTCCGGATCGTTCAGGAGGCACTGCGCAACATCAGCCGCCACGCTGACGCCAGCAAGGCATCCTTGCGACTTGCCTTCAGCGAAGGGACTGTGACCGCCGAGATACAAGATGATGGCCAGGGATTTGAACCGCCGGGCCGTGTGACAGTGATGGCCTCCCAGGGGCATTACGGTCTCCTCGGCATGCACGAGCGCGCGCAATTGGTAGGGGCCCGGCTTCGCCTGGAATCCGCACCAAGGAAAGGCACCCGGGTCATCGTCGTGCTGCCCCTCCCAGGCTAGGCCACCTCCGGCTCACGCTCGCCAGACTTTGCGCTCCACGCGCCGAATCGCCTGCCCGGCGTGCAGCCAGATCACGCTCGCCATCGAGTGTTCGGTGCACGTACAATCTGGTTTGGAGCATTGGATTGGAAGACCTCGGAGGGATTGGCATCGCATGCGGGGAGGCGGCAGATCAGCTCTCGCGAACGCTGAGGCGGGCCGGTCTGCAGGTTTCCCGGTCCTTTGACCTACAATCGGCCCGTCAGTCCCTCAGGGAGCCCGAAGGATGCACCTGCCCTTCCCACGGGACGGTCGATTGCCCATGTCAATACGTCGTGCTCCTGGTCCATGCTAGCGATGAAGCCCCGTTGACCCTGGTCCTCCACGGGCACGGCGGGGAAACGCTTCTTTCTATGGATGGCCCGACGGAGACGCGCGCGGCCGCTATGGTGCGTGAATCTGTGCGAATTGCCGTCGGCAACCTGGCCTCGATCTCAGCCGCCCAGGGCTAAGTTCCGCTGTTCATTCCGGGCGAGAAAGCTTCTCCCCGAAACGATCGACGTTGCAGCTGCTCTAGCCAGTTGAACATCCCAGGCTGAGTGCGTGGGCGCCTGTTCCTGCCTACAGCTCCCTAGCCCACCACCCCTATTGACGCTCTTTGAAGCGGCATGGTATCATGGGTGCCGCTCTGTTAGCACTCTCGCTTCGAGAGTGCTAAGAGTTTATTCGATGAGCATCGAGAGTCTGACCGAGCGCCAGGAGACCGTTTTGGCGCTTGTTGTGCACGAGTATATCGAGCAGGCCCGGCCGGTTGGCTCCAACCGATTGGTGGAGCGCTACAACCTGGGTGTAAGTTCGGCGACCGTGCGAAACGAGATGACCGAGTTGACAGAGGCCGGCTATCTGCGCCAGCCGCACACTTCGGCCGGCAGGGTACCTACCGAGCAAGGCTATCGCTATTTCGTCGGCCGCCTGCTGGGCGACACAGAACTTCCGGTCAGCGATAAGCGCCTGATCAGCCATCAGTTCCACCAGGCCAAGGGTGACGTCGATGAATGGGTTCGCCTGGCCGCCTCCGTGTTGGCCCACCATTCCCATGTGGCCTCGCTGGTGACGGCCCCCCACCCGGATCGAGCCGCGCTCAAACTCCTGGAACTGATCGGCACGCAAGGGCGGCAAGTCCTGATGGTCTTGGTACTCGACGGCGGCGACGTCCGGCAGCAAATGCTTACTCTCTCGGATGTGATCGGCCAGGCCCAACTGCGCCAGACCGCCGAGCTGATCACGCGTTCTTGCGCCTCTAAGGACGCAGCTGGCATCCGGGCCCAGTCCTCCCATTTCGATCTGCTGGGTCGAGAGGTCGCGGCCCTGGTTGCAGAGACGCTCGAACGAGCGGATGAGTTCTCGACCGGGGAGATTCATCGCGACGGCCTGGCCAACGTCCTGGCCCAGCCTGAGTTCGCCGGTGCCGACAGCGGGCGCAACGCACTGCGGCTGCTTGAAGAACACAGCTTGCTTGAGGAAGTGTTGGCCAAGGCACTCAGCCCCGGCGTGGGCGGCGTTCAGGTCGTCATCGGCGGAGAGGGCGCCTGGGAGGAGCTCAAAGATTACTCCATGGTGCTGGCCCGCTATGGCGCGGCCGGCTACGCAACCGGAGCGCTGGGCGTACTCGGCCCGACCCGGATGTCCTATGGGCGCAGCATTTCTGCTGTCCGTTATGTGGCTGGCTTGATGAGCGACCTGGTAGTCGACGCCTTCGCCAGCTAGTGACCTGGATCAGAAGAGGGTGACAGTGAAGAAATCCGGCAACAGCAAACCGAAGACCAAGAAATCAGAACAACCCGCGCAGGAAGTGGAAAGCGTGCCGGCTGAGCCGCTGCCCGAGCCCGAGCCCATGGAAGGAGCGCTGCTCGCGCCCGTGGAAGGAGCCATGGAAGAAGGCTTAGACCTTGAAACCCTGCAGGCCGAGCTCGACAATGCTAAGTCCCAGGCCGATGAGTACCTCGACGGCTGGCAGCGCGCCCGGGCAGAATTTGCCAACTACAAGAAACGGGTGGAGCGTGAGCAGGCAGAAGCCCGCGACCGCGTTGCCGGCGACACGTTGATCAGGTACTTCGGAATACTGGACGATCTGGAGCGGGCGTTGAAAGATCGGCCCTCCGATGGAGACGCCGCCGCCTGGGCCGAAGGGATTGAGCTGATTTCCCGCAAGTTGTCTGCCTTGTTTATCGCCGAAGGCATGGAGGCGATCGAAGCAGAAGGAGCGACCTTCGACCCGGCTCTGCATGAGGCGCTGTCCCACGAGGACAGCGAAGACCATGGGGACGGTCAGGTCATCGAGGTCGTGCGGCGAGGATACCGGATGGGTGACCGTGTGCTGCGACCGGCACTTGTGCGGGTCGCGAAGTAAGGTGCGCTGAAAATGGGAAGGATTATCGGAATCGATCTGGGCACGACCAATTCCGTCGTAGCCGTGATGGAGGGTGGAGAGCCCACGGTGATCACCTCGTCGGAGGGCAGCCGGCTGATCCCCTCGGTGGTCGCTATTAACCCTAAGACTGGCGAGCGGCTGGTGGGCCAGGTGGCTCGCCGCCAAGCGATCGTCAACGCGGACAACACCATCTTTTCGATCAAGCGCTTCATGGGGCGCAAGAACAGCGACGCGGAGGTCCAGCGCGCGCTCGACCTCGTTCCATACAAGGTGACCGGGGCCGCCAACGGGGATGTTCGGGTGCACATGGGCGGCAAGGAGTACGCCCCGCCCGAGATCTCGGCCATGATCCTTGCCAAGATCAAGGCCGACGCGGAGGCCTATATTGGCGAGGCGGTCACTCAAGCCGTTATCACGGTGCCCGCCTATTTCAACGATTCCCAACGCAACGCCACCAAAGATGCGGGGAAGATCGCCGGACTGGAGGTGCTGCGCATCATCAACGAGCCCACCGCCTCCTCGTTGGCGTACGGCATG
>CAYHJH010000041.1:0-10225 GCA_964356605.1 uncultured Anaerolineaceae bacterium | reverse complement strand
TCTTACAAACACCTTTCAATTCAGTCAGCGTTGAGAACCACTGTGCAATAATGCCCCTGCACCTTAACAGCGGCAACCACCGCTCAGGTGTTTCCACTCTCGCCTTGGTCGCCAGTCAAATGGCGACCATGTGCGTTTAATGGGACTTCGGTTCATTGAAGCCCTAAAATCCATGGTGTACACTTTCACACGGTTAGTATAGGGGACGGCAAAATGGCGGGCAACGGGAAACGGGTCGTCTGCATCGAAGACGAGCCTGACATCATTGACCTGGTTCGGCTGATCCTGGGCCGCCGTGGGTTCGTTGTAGTCGGGGCCAACGGAGGCCTGGAAGGGCTGGAGCTGATCGCCCGCGAGAAGCCGGACCTGGTGCTGCTTGACTTGATGATGCCCGATATGGACGGTTGGGAAGTCTATCAGCGGATGAAGTCGGATGAGGCGCTCCGCGACATCCCCGTTGTGGTGGTCACCGCCAAAGCCCAATCGATCGACAAGGTGCTGGGATTGCACATCGCCAAGGTCGACGACTACATTACCAAGCCCTTTGGCCCTCAAGAGCTGTTGGAAAGCGTGGAGAAAATCTTGGGCCCAATCGACTGAGCCAGGCACAAACCCCTGGAGTATTGGGGGCTGCCTAGAAGCTTGGGTTAGGCGGCCCCCTTTTCATTGGGCAGGGTCGTGGCAGTTCTGCATTGGATTCTGCGCAGCACCCAACTTCCGAGCGCCTGGGAGTGCGCGGCGCTATAATCCGCCCGTGCCCGTCCCCCGATACCTCAATCTGGCGATTGTCACCATCCTATTCCTCTGGCCCACCGCAGCAGCGGATGCCCAGGCGGAGGGTCCGACTTACGTCGTACAAGAAGGCGACACGCTGTTCGGGATCGCCTTTATATTTGGTTCGACTGTAAATGAAGTGGCGGCTGCCAATGGGATCGAAAATCCCTCGGCGATATTTCCGGGGCAGGAGCTGGTGATCCCGGGATTGGAGGGGATCCAAGGATCGCTGAGGTTCGAGGTTTTGGAATTTGGGGAGACATTGACCAGCAGAGCACTACGGCATGGTTTGCCACTTGACCAGCTGGTCCAGCTTAACCGAGTGCTCCTCCCGCAGCGATTTCCCGCTGGCCAGCGCGTTGTGCTTGTGGAACCGGAGGCCCCGGAGCTCCCGTTGCCGACCGCGCAGCGAGTGATGGCCGCTCGCGGGGATTCGCTCTTGGAGCTGTCGGCCAGGCTGAATAGCGATCCCTGGTCGATCCAGGCGTACAACCGACTCGGGGCGAGGCGGTGGTCAGTCGCCGTCGAAATGTTGTATGCCCCCGGCGGCGATAGCCCGACAACGGCTCTCCCCCCAGAGCTCGATGCCGTCGAAGTCGGACCGCTCCCGTCTGTCCAGGGCCAGGTCGTCGTGATCCAGGTGACCGCCCCTGAAGGAACCCAAGTCTCCGGACGCCTGGGCCCTTGGAACCTGAATCTGGTTGAACGAGCTCCCGGGGATTTCGTCGCTCTGCAGGGTGTGCATGCCCTGTCGGAACCAGGACTGCTGGAGCTAGAGATCGGTCAGTTATCCGGAAGCATGTTCAGCCAGCCGATCGAATTAGTGGAGGGCGACTATGGGCGCGCGGCCCTCCAAGTCCCGCCGGAGACGCTCGACCCTGAGATTACGGGTCCCGAGGACGAATTGATCGGGCGAGTCGTAGGCCAAATCACGCCAGAGAGGCTGTGGGAGGGTGTCTTCGCGTTTCCAGGAAGCTATTACGAGACTTTTACCTCGTTTTTCGGCACTCGTCGCAGTTACAACGGCAGTGAATTCATCTACTACCACACGGGCTTGGACCTGTATGGAAGCAGCACCACTCCGGTGTTGGCACCTGCCTTCGGCCGGGTTGCGTTTGCGGACAACCTCACCGTCCGTGGGAATGCCACTTACCTCGACCACGGTGGGGGCGTGTACAGCGGATTTCTCCACCAGTCGCAAATCCTGGTGCAGGTGGGCGATCCCGTTGTGCAGGGACAGATTATTGGTTACGTGGGTGACACTGGCAGGGTGACCGGGCCGCACTTGCACTGGGAGGTGTGGGTCGGGGGAGTGCCGGTTGACCCACTGCTCTGGACCCGCACGCCGTTCCCGTAGAGTTAGGCGTCTCCTGGAATCAAGCTGTCGGCAGCGTGCTCCTCAAGCAGCCGTCGAGCCTCTCCGGCCTGGTTGGATCGAACCCGCAGCTCTACTCGGGCCAGCGGACCTATCGTGAGTCCGATGGCCTGACCAGCTGATTCCCCCGAAAGCCAAACCTCGATTCCATTGGCCACCAGTAGGCCACGCAGAATCTCAGCCTCAACCTGACCAGTTGCAGATGCCACGAGACTCAGTTCTCGCAGATCGTGCGGAGTGTCGTGCATGCTCCTTGTAGTATAATGCCCGCGCTCCACCTCAATCGAAACTCCCCGCATGCGATCTACCTCCCCAACCAGGCGCGAGAGCTACTGGTCTAAGTTCGAACTCGACGAAGAAGACCTAGAATTCATCGACAACCTACTGCTCGAGCGCGGCGTTCCACTCACCCCGATGGAAATGGCCGAGGCTCTCGTCAATCACCGACTCGAGCACCTCGCACGCGCGCCTGAAGAGGCCGCTCTGCCGGCGGTCAAGGGCTATCTCCCGGCCGACCGATATGCGGTCGGCCAGCAGTTGCAATTTCGCAGGTTGGGGAATCGAATCGGAACTGTCATCGGGGTGCGAGACAGCTCCAATCCAGACCTCCCCTCCTTCGAGGTCATCCAGATCGATTTTGGTGATGAAAAGAAGGAATTTGCCTCGCGCCTTCAAGAGCACGGCCTTAACTCCGAGCCGGCTGAGTTACCCGCCGAGGACGGTGATAGCACTCCGGAAATGATCCTCCAACGACACGCCGAGCAGATTGTTGGTTCGGTCGAATCGAGCCTGAAGGAGAGGCCAGAGGTTGTGCGCATCGCTGGCCGATGGTTTCATGGCGGGCTGCTTGCGGAGATCAATGAAGGTCATCTCAATCTGGCAGAGGCAGTGCTGGACGTTGCCGCAGGAGGTCCGCTGCCAACCCAAGCTCTTGCAGAGCACATCGAGACTCCTCCTGGTCTGGATCCCCTGCTAACCGAATTCTCGGTGGACTACGCCTTGCAAGAGGATGAACGGTTCGACGAGGTCGGTCCCGCCGGAAAGGTGCTTTGGTTTCTCAAGCGTCTTGAACCTGCAGAGGTCTTGAAAACTCCGGAGCGCCTCGTGTATGAGCCCCTGAGCTACGACCGGTCCGTCCTCACGGAAGACCTGCTCGCGCTAGAACGCGAACTCGATGACGAATTGACCGAGGCCGATCCGAACAGGGGCGCAGGAGAACAACAGGTCACGCTCGCGCTACCATTTCCGCATTGGTCGGTAGGCTCACTGCCTCTTTCTCCCCGCCTTCAGCCGATGTTCCCATCCGCCTACGAGGCTCCAAGAATCCGGTTCATCCTGGTCGACGGGCACACTGGCGGAAAATTCCCGGGTTGGGTGGTGCGAACCCACCGTTATGTATTTGGTCTGGCAGACTGGTATCGAAAACATGATCTCCCAGCGGGTGGACTTATCCGAGTGCGGCCTGGCCAGGAAGAGGGTGAGGTGGTCGTCGAGGCGGTGGAGCCACGCCGGCGCAACGATTGGATTCGAACCGTTTACATCGGCGATAGCGGGCGAATCGGACTGACGATGCTGAAGCACCCGGTAGGGACTGCCTACGACGATCGAAGGATCGTCGGGGTGATCGACCGACAAGCAGTGGAGGTAGCCTGGCAGTCTTCAGAACAACGCAAATTGCCGCTGGATCGCATCGTGACCCAGATGTTTCGAGAGCTTTCGAAGCTCAACCCGCAGGCCACGGTGCATGCCGAGGCACTGTTCTCCGCCGTGAATGTGATCCAGCGCGTCCCCCCGGGACCCATTCTGGCCGAGCTTGTCTCGAGGCCGTATTTCGAGCCGGTCGGGGATCACTACTGGCGCCTCAAGGAAGATGAGTGGAAAGAGCAATGACGACCGCGCCGGCCAAGATTCCAACCTCCTTAGTCCGACCGACAGTCCAAACTCACTTCCACATCGACCATGAATGGTGGGAGCGGGCAGGCCGTGAACTCGAAGTCTACCTACGGGACCACCTATGCACTGAGCATCAGAAGGCTTACGACGAATCGCAGCCAGGGCTCAGAGTTGACCATGTCGATCCGCAAAGCGGAGAAGTGACGGCCATCGACCGTTTCCAGCATCTGCTCATCACTCACTGCTCCCAGCAATCGGACTATGTCACGCCTCACATGAGCCTGATCAACGCGATCTTTCGCATCTTTCTGGCGAATGCCAATATGCCGATGACTCCGGAGGAGCTGGCCCAACGGACCGGTCGATCTCCCCAGATAATTCTCCGCACCCTCTCCGGACCTCGCATCTACAAAGGCATCCGACCCATACAATAGACGTCCACTGCGGTCAACGTCGGCCTGCCAGTCCGGCCGACAGGCAGCTCACTTGCGACCGGTGGTTGCTTGTGGCATGCGAATCGCTATGAGATAATCGAGCAGGCCTCGAATTCGGTTGTCCCCTGGTCAACCCGCCCCTGTAGCTCAATGGACAGAGCACCGGCCTTCTAAGCCGTAGGTTGCAGGTTCGAATCCTGCCGGGGGCGCCTCCCTCACGCGAAACGCTCCCCTTCAGGGGAGCGCTGCTTTTAACCTAAGCACCTCCGGCTCGAGTGCTAGCGCATGGCCCGGACATAGTGGAATCGTCAACTGCGCAACAGGCACCAGATCCCGCTGATCAGTTTGGGATATCAGAAGCCCGACGGTAGCACTCGTCGCGCTCGGGCTCATCGGTCACGCAACAAGCCATCCAGAGCCAGGCCAGACGGTTGCCGGGGTTCTCCCGCAATACCCAGGTCAGGGTTGCTCGCCCTTCTCCCAGGTCGCCGCGCTGGATCGCCCCGACGGCTGACTCGATCGCGTCTCCGATGCTTACGATGCTGCTCTTGAGGTTGGTATTCATGCTGTCTCTCCCGCCAACTATCGAGCAGCGCCCTCATGTTCTCCCTCACAGTCATCGTAGCATCCCTGATAGCAGGCCGGGCTAACGAATGGCTTACAGTTCCGGCTCCCGGCGTGGCTCCTCGCCAGCCAGCACCCGTAGCCGCTGCCAGGGCGGCAAATCCTGCATTTCGGCCAGTGTCTGCCGAAGTTCGAAGATCTGGTCACGCATGGCTGCGGCCTTCTCGAATTCCAGCGACTCGGCCGCGGCCCGCATCTGCTTTTCGAGTTCCTTGATCAGGCGGGAGAGTTCATCCTTTGGCATCTGCAGCGGCGCCGTGGCTCGGTATTCGGCCCGGGCCTCGGCAACCGCCCGTGAGGCCATCTGATCGGTGAGGTCGCGCACCGCCTTCACGATGCTGGCGGGTTCAATCCCGTGTTCCTGGTTGTAACCAATCTGCTTCGCACGGCGGCGATCGGTTTCGTCAATCGCTGCGCGCATCGATTCGGTGATCCGGTCGGCATACATAACCACCTTTCCTTCGACGTGCCGCGCAGCCCGACCGATCGTTTGAATGAGTGCAGTAGTGGACCGCAGGAAACCTTCCTTGTCCGCGTCCAGGATCGCCACCAGCGAGACCTCCGGAAGATCGAGCCCCTCCCGCAGGAGATTGATTCCCACGACCACGTCGTACACGCCCAGCCGCAGGTCGCGCAAGATTCCGACGCGCTCGAGCGTCTCGATCTCGGAGTGCAGGTAATGGACTTTCACTCCAAGCTCCAGGAGGTAGTCCGCAAGGTCCTCGGCCATACGCTTGGTCAACGTCGTTACCAACGTCCGCTGGCCGACCGCCGCCCGTCGTGCAAGCTCACTCACCAGATCGTCGATCTGCCCCTCCACTGGCCGGACCTCGACCGCTGGATCGACCAGGCCCGTGGGCCGGATGACTTGTTCGACCACCTGGGAGGCCAGCCCGAGCTCATACGGTCCGGGAGTTGCGGAGGTATAGATCACCTGTGTTGCGCGAGCCCGGAATTCGTCGAAAGACAGCGGCCGGTTGTCGATCGCCGACGGCAGCCGAAACCCATACTCCACCAAGGTTTCCTTGCGCGACCGGTCGCCGGCGAACATTCCCTGCACCTGGGGAATCGTCATGTGGCTCTCGTCGATAATGAGCAGAAAGTCGGGCGGGAAGTAGTCCATCAGCGTCCAGGGTGGTGAGCCGGACGGGCGCTGATCGAGATGCCGAGAGTAGTTCTCGACTCCGGAACAGTAGCCGACCTCCCGCAGCATTTCGAGATCGTACCGCGTCCGCTGTTCCAGCCGCTGAGCCTCCAGCTGTTTGCCCTGCTGATTGAAGAGCATCACTTGATTGGCCAGTTCGCCCTCGATGGCGCTGATCGCCGATTGAAGCTTCTCCTCCTCGGTGATGAAGTGTCGGGCGGGAAAGATGTCGATCGTGTGGCGCTCGGCGAGCAGCTCCCCGGTGAGGTAGTCAAATTCGACGATCCGCTCAACCTCGTCCCCAAAGAAACCAATCCGCAGTCCATGCTCCTGGTAGGCGGGCGCCACCTCCAGCGTGTCGCCATGGACACGAAAGGCCCCTGGCTTGAGGTTGAGATCATTGCGGCTGTAATGGCTCTCGACCAATTGCCGGAGCACGCCCTCTCTGCGATAGACGCCGCCCTTTTCGAGATGAATCACGATCCGTCCGTAGGCTTCAGGGTTACCGATCCCGTAGATGCAGGACACCGAAGCGACCACCACGACGTCTCGCCGAGAAATCACCGAGGCGGTGGCCGAAAGCCGAAGCCGCTCGATGTCCTCATTGATATCGGTTTCTTTCTCGATGTACAGGTCGTGCCTGGGGACGTAGGCCTCTGGCTGGTAATAATCGTAGTAGGAGACGAAGTACTCGACTGCGCTCTCCGGAAAAAAGTCCTTGAACTCGGCGTAGAGTTGGGCGGCGAGAGTTTTGTTGTGGGCGATGACCAGGGTCGGACGTTGAACCTCGGCAATCACGCTCGCGACGCTAAAGGTTTTGCCCGTGCCGGTCGCGCCGAGCAGCACTTGATGCTCATTACCGCGCCGCAAGCCGTCCGTCAGCAGGCGGATGGCCTCCGGCTGGTCGCCTGTCGGAATAAAGGGGGCCTGCAGACGGAATTCGGACATCGGGAACTTCACTATATCACCGCCGGAACCCTTGAACCCTTCCAGCGGAAGCAGTGCCGGCGCCTATTCGGCTCGAGCGGGGTATTGACTAACCGCTGGTGCGAAGCTGACGTGAGCTACGTGAAGCTACGCCTGCTCGACGTAGATGGGATTGCTGTAGATCCATGGCCGAAAACTTCCTGAGACCGGCAGATGGACTTCCACCCGATAGGGTCCAGGTTGACTGACCGTGAGCACGACGGATTGGGCGAGCGGCCACTCGCGTACCAAGCTGCCAGCACGCAGGATTCGGATCTGACCGGGGGCTGGACTGTGGACTTGGAGCGTGGCCCCCAACCGGAACGCCAGGCGATCTCCTGTTACCGCGCTGCCTTCCTCCGAATGACCGGTGAAGGTGAACCCTCTGGAGCTGACATCGCGATCGTATCCAACGAAACATCGACCGCCTCGAATGGCTTCGAACAAGCTCGCCCGATCCGAATCAGGATCGCCAACCAATGGTCGCTCGGTAAAGACGTGAGTGTTCACGGCCCGGAACAACCACTGGTACGGGAAAAGAACCCGGCGCAAAGGGCCCAGCTTCGCTGGCAGGGCGTGCGCGTCGGAGTTGCCGATCACCACGACTCTTCTCCCTGCACTCAGCAGCGCGTTCCAGCGGGCCAAGGTTTCCGGTTTCGGACCGCGCGAGATGCGTTGAGGCAGGAAGCTGTAATAGAGCGCCCTCGGCCAGTTCTTCAGCCGGCACTTGAATTCCACCATGAAGTTCCACAACTCGAGTCCGGTGAAGCCCTCGACCCCCCAGTCGTCCCAGGAAAGGTCCGCCTGACCGAACCGAGGCGCGGCGCAGTCATATGGGTGCGCCAAGAAGGACAGGCCACTGGCCCGGTTGATTTCGTTGATCAGAGACTGAGGAGCGGAGGCGAACTCGGCCATCGTTCGGCGAGTCTCGTATACCAAGAGGTGAGACTTTTCGGGCGTTCGCGCTTGGTCATGAACCTCTTCTCCGATCAGCAACAGCACGCGTTTCTCCCCTTGGTAGCGATAGCCGTCCAGCCCATCGGGTCGTAGGTTGTGATCAGTAATCACAACAAAGTCGAGTCCGGCCTGGAATGCAGCCTGGACGATCTCGGCGTGGGTCCCATGGCCGTCCGATAGCGTACTGTGGACGTGCAAATTCCCGACGTGTTCCAACATTTGGATAGAGTAGAGCTTGCACTAAGGCTGCAGCCGCCACGCGCGAGCGAAATTCGCCAATCGCCGACCGTGCCGCGCAGCTTGAGGGTCGGAGGCGAAGCATATCATGGCCACCAGGCCAGCCCCGGAAAGAGCGGCGCGTCTTATCGCTTAGAATTCAACCGCTGCAAGACCAGACTGCCCGATGAACAACGCCGAGGTCGCGGAAGTCTTTGAGAATATCTCCGATCTGCTGGAGATCAAAGGAGAGCAGATTTACCGCATCCTGGCCTATCGGCGTGGGGCGGAAGCAATCAAGAACCTCGGGCGCAACGTCAACACGATTTGGAAGTCGGGCGAGCTCGAGTCGATCCCAGGAGTCGGCAAGGCAATCGCCGGCAAGATCGATGAACTGCTCGGGACGGGCGAACTCGAGTTCTATGAGGACCTCAAGCGAGAGATCCCAGTGGGCCTGTTGGACGTACTCAAGGTCGGCGATGTCGGCCCCAAGAAGGCGACCCGATTCTGGAAAGAACTTGGGATCACCTCGATTGATGCGCTCGAGGCTGCGGCCAAGGCTGGCCAGCTGCGTGCCCTGCCGGGCATGGGGGCGCGATCCGAGGCCCGCATTCTGGAGAGCATCGAGGCCGTGAAGCGTCGGCAGACCGGGCGTCTCTCCATCGGGGTGGCGCTGCCCATCGCCGAGCAGCTTCTTGCGGAGCTGCGCAAACATCCCCAGGTGAAGGCCGCCGAGGCCGCCGGAAGCCTGCGACGTATGCGCGAGACCGTGGGCGACCTCGATCTGTTGGTGTCGACCGACAGCCCGGAGGAAGTCATGCAGACCTTCGTTGAGCTGCCGATCGTGAGTCGGGTGCGCGGCAAGGGCGAGACCAAGACCAGCGTGGAGCTGGTGGACGGTCTAAGAGTCCAGGTCTGGACGCATCCCTCGAAGAGATTCGGCACCGCACTTCAATATGCGACCGGCTCAAAGGACCACAACGTCCGGCTTCGGGAGATCGCTCTGGACCAGGGCCTCTCGCTATCTGACCAGGCCTTCAAGCGAAAGAACGGCAAAGAGATCACCTGCTCTACCGAAGAAGAGGTCTACGAGAGGCTCGGCCTGCCGTGGATCCCACCCGAACTGCGGGAAGATCGAGGCGAGATTCAGTCCGCGCTGGAGGGGCGCCTACCGAAGCTCATCGAATTGCGCGACCTCAAGGCGGAGCTTCACGCCCACTCGACCTGGAGCGACGGAGCGAGCTCAATCCCAGAGATGGTGAAGGCTGCCCGAAAGGAAGGACACCGCCTGCTGGCGATCACCGATCATTCCAAGAGCCTCGGGGTTGCCAACGGGCTCACCGTCGAGCGACTGCGGAAACAGCGAAAGGAGATCAGGGCCCTTCGGAAGCGATTGCCCAAGGGTTTTGTGCTCCTTCACGGTTCCGAAGTCGAAATCCTGGCGGACGGCCGGCTCGACTACCCGGATGAGGTCTTGGCCGAGCTGGATCTGGTCATCGCCTCACTGCATACTTCGCTGCGCCAACCCCGGGCAAAGGTCACTGCCCGGTTGCTTGCGGCCATCGAAAACCCGCACGTGGACATCATCGCCCATCCCACCGGCCGGTTGATCGGGGAGCGGGAAGGTGCCGATCTGGACATGGATCGAGTGCTGGAAGCGGCTGCCCGCAGCGGGGTGATTCTGGAAATCAATGCCAACCCGGAGCGCCTGGACCTAAATGACGTCTATGCCCGCCGGGCAATTGAGCTAGGTATCCCGCTGGCGATCAACACCGATGCGCACCGCCCCGAGCATATGGGATTCAGGAGGTACGGGGTTGGTGTCGCCCGGCGCGCCTGGGT
>CAYHJH010000040.1:0-10689 GCA_964356605.1 uncultured Anaerolineaceae bacterium | reverse complement strand
ATAGAGTGCTTGTAATCCTAGGATGATAATTTAGATATAACATTACGATTACATGGGTTCGGTCGCTCAGGAGCGGCCCTTCGACATCGCTCAGGGCAGGAGGCAGCCTACATTTTGGCCAGGATCGACCGGAAATCACATACCCCCTATTACCTGCAGCTGAAGGACTTGTTGCAGCAACGGATCGGGCAGGGGGAATGGCGGCCGGGGGACCTGATCCCCAGCGAGGCCGATCTCTGCAAGAGCTTCGGTGTCAGCCGGACTGTCGTGCGTCAGGCGCTGCAGGACTTGACCTACCAAGGGTTGATCGTGCGACAGAAGGGTAAGGGGACCTTTGTTGCGCAGCCAAAGATTACCAGCCGCGGTCTGGTCCAGTCGCTGGAAGGCTTCTACCAAGACATGGCGGAGCGGGGAGTCCGATTGGTGAATCAGGTGTTGGAGCAGACCCTGGTGCCGGCCGACTCTGATGTGGCGGCTAATCTGGGGATCGAGAGGCTGGCCCCGGTCGTGAAGCTGGTGCGGCTCCGCTTCGTGGAGGGCGAGCCGATCGTGCTCGTGACCTCCTTCCTGCCATACGAACGCTGCCGTCAACTCATTCAGGCCGACCTCCAGAAGCGCTCGCTCTATGCATTCCTGGATGAGGAATGCGGGCTGAAGATTGGGCGGGGCAGCCGCAGCATCGAGGCCATTTCGGCAGGGGAACCCGAGGCCAAATTGCTGAAACTAAAGGTCGGCGCGCCGCTGATACGGTTGAAAAGCGTGAGCTATACCTCGGATGGAGCGGCGCTGGAGTATTTTGATGCGCTCTTCCGAGGCGACCGTTCCAGGTTCGAAGTCGAGATCATGGACATCGCCGGGCACGGTGAGACGCGGGTGAGACGGAAGCGATGAGCGGAGATCGAGTCGGATCCGTTGTCCGCAGGGCTCACACCGGGCAGCGGGCGGACGCGAGGATGGGTGATGGTAAGTGAGGACCAAATCCGCCGGATGGTCCGCCGGGTGGTCTATCGAACCCTCGGGAGGTCGAACGCGGGTCCACCGCGCGCGCTCGTCGCAGAGGGCGATGTGCAGTCGGTCGCCGCTGGGGGCACACTCGATCTGCCCGAGGGCGCGCTGGTGACGCCGCTGGCCAGGCAGGTCGCCATCGAACGCAGAGTCACGCTGCGCAGCGGGGGCAGCGATGAGAGGTCCGGAGATGAGAGGTCCGGAGATGAGAGGGCAGTGGCCATCGGGGCGGATCACGGCGGGTTCGAGCTGAAAGAAACCCTGAAGCGCAGCCTGGCGGAGTGGGGCTTTGATGTGCTGGACTGCGGTACGCAGAGCGACAGTCCGGTGGATTACCCCGATTACGCCTTCGCGGTGGCGAAGATGGTTGCCAACGGGCGGGCCTGGCGCGGAGTGATGCTGGATGGGGCGGGCATCGGCTCCTGCATGGCGGCCAACAAAGTTCCGGGCGTGCGGGCGGCCATGTGCTATGACCAGGCCACCGCGGTCAACAGCCGGGAACACAACGACGCCAACCTGCTGACTTTAGGCGCCGGGTTGATCGGCCCCAGCCTGGCCAAGTCGATATTGAGGACCTTCCTTTCGACCTCCTTCGCCGGAGGGCGGCATGCCGCCCGAGTCGACAAGATTTCGAACCTCGAGCGCCGCTTTCTGCGGCAGGGCGCGCTGGCACGATGAATTCGGGTGGTCGCTGAATGGCTCGAGCCGAGCTCGGTCGAGCCGTCAATCGAAAGCGAGAAAGAACCTGCAGGCCGCGCGGATTGAAGCGCATAGGGAGCTCGACGCGTTGAAGAATCTAGACGACGCCACCGTGGAGCGGCTCATCGAGAGCATCACCCGGCAGGTGATGCTCCAGCTGCAGGACAAGCCCAACGGCAATGGCGCCAGCCCCGGAATGTCGGCCGGCAACTACTCCGACCGGGTGCAGCCGGTGATCGCGGCCGGCGCCGATCGGGTGGCCAGCACTCTGGGAATCGCGCCAACCGATGGACGCTTGGCGCGCCTGATCGACCACACTTTGCTCAAGCCGGAAGCGAGCCACGATCAGATCGCGCAGCTGTGCTTCGAGGCTCGCAAATACGGCTTCGCCTCCGTCTGCGTGAACCCCACCAACGTCAAGCTGTGTGCCCAGCTGCTGAAGGGCAGTGATGTCGCCATCTGCACCGTAGTCGGTTTCCCGCTGGGTGCGACGCCTACAGCCGTCAAAGTCTTTGAGGCCCAGCAGGCGATTCGAGAAGGTGCTACCGAGATCGACATGGTGATCAACGTCGGAGCAGTCAAGTCCCGCGACTACGAGCTGGTGCGGCAGGACATCGCCTCGGTGGCCAGTGCCTGCCACGCCAGCAACGCCATCCTGAAAGTCATCATCGAAGCCGCGCTGCTTACTGACGAGGAGAAGGTGATCGCCTGCCAGTTGGCCAAGGTTGCGGCGGCAGAGTTCGTCAAGACCTCCACCGGCTTCGGACCCGGCGGGGCGAACGCGGAAGACGTGGCACTCATGCGGAGAGTGGTTGGGCCGGGCATCGGAGTCAAAGCAGCCGGCGGGATCCGGACAACCGAAGATGCGCGCCGGATGATCGCCGCCGGTGCGAGCCGCATCGGTGCCAGCGCCAGCGTCAAGATCGTCGGTGGAACAGAAGCAAAGGAGAGATCGTATGGCCGTTGATCTACGCACGTATGCGTTTCTGGACAGCCTGCAGCCTCAGCATGCAGGATTTCTTGGCACGGTAGCGCAAGGATTCCTGCCCTTGCCTGGCGATACCTCCCTGTGGGTAGAGATCTCGCCCGGTATTGAGATCAACCGCATCACCGATATTGCGCTCAAGGCCACCAAGGTCAGGCCGGGGATGCAGATCGTCGAGCGGCTCTTTGGACTACTGGAGGTGCATCATGAAGACCAGGCCGAGGTGCGGGCGGCCGGAGCGGCGATTCTAGAGTCTCTCGAACTGCAGGAGTCGGATCGTCTGAAGCCGAAGGTGGTCTCCAGCCAGATCATTCGCCACGTGGACGCACACCAGGTGCAGCTCATCAACCGGCTGCGGCACGGGCACATGCTGCTCGCCGGCCAGACGCTCTATGTTCTGGAGGTCGAGCCAGCCGGATACGCCGCCCTGGCCGCCAACGAGGCCGAGAAGGCGGCCGAGATCAACATCCTGGAGGTGCGCGCCTTCGGGAGTTTCGGACGGGTGTATTTGGGCGGCGAGGAGCGAGACATCATGGCCGGATACGGTGCCGCGGTCGCGGCGATCGAAGGCGTGATCGGCCGCGAAGCCAGCGAGCAGCGGCGAACGTAAGTTCAACGGAGTCAATGAGAGGAGTGAAATAGTCATGGCCAAGAAGGAGGTCAAGATGACACAGGAGTATCCAGCAACGGAAGCGTTAGGCATGATCGAGACCAAGAGCTACGCGGCGATGGTCGAGGCCGCCGACGCCATGGTCAAGGCCGCCAGGGTGGAACTGGTTGGCTATGAGAAGACCGGCGGCGGGCAGGTGACCGCGATCGTGCGCGGCGACGTCGCCGCAGTGAAGGCCGCGGTCGAGGCCGGCGCGCGGGGCGCGGAGAAGGTTGGCGAAGTCGTCGCCATCCACGTCATCCCGCGGCCGCATGCCAATGTCGACCGGGCGCTGCCGCTTGGTCGCCAGCCCGGCGAGGGCGACGAACAAGCCCGCGCGGCCTAACCGATCTAGGCCCAGCCGCGCTGGTCATTCTCTCTCGGTGAGCTGGGCCGTCAGCGCAGGATGTTCGGAGCCGGGCATGAGTTACTGGCTATCCCGACTGGCGCGTGCCGGGCGGTCTCTGGGTGAAGCGCGGAGCATCACGCCCAACCTCCGTGCGCTCGGCCAGACGGCTCGGGCGCCTGACGAGGATTGGAGTTGACGATGTATCTAGGAAAGGTAGTCGGAACGCTGGTGGCGACGCGCAAGGAGCCCTCCCTCGAAGGCCTCAAGTTCCTGGTGCTCAAGCAGTTGGATGGCGAGGGCCAGGAAACTGGGGCTTACCGGGTGGCCGCTGACGCGGTGGGGGCGGGCCTGGGCGAAGTGGTGCTGTACGCCACCGGCAGCGCGGCCCGCCAGACCAAACACACCCACGAACGGCCCTGCGATGGAGTGATCATGGCCATCGTGGACCAGCTCGAGGTGGGCGGTGAACTGATTTATGACAAGGCGGAGGCTGGCTGATGTTGGACGAAGTGCAGATTGAAGCCATCGTCGAGCAAGTGATGGCCGAGCTCGGCCAGGGCGAGCGGGTGCGTCATGGCCCGCCGCCCCTGGCTACGACCACACATAGTCCACCGACAGTCGGAAAACCGCTCCGGCATGAAAGCAATCTGTTCCCGAACGTAGACAGCGCGGTCGCCGCCGCCCGTCAGGCCTTCCAGCAGCTGCAGGCGCTGCCGCTCGAGCTGCGGGAAGCGATGATCGCCCAGATCCGGCGCACGGCCAGGGAGAACGCTCAGATCCTGGCCTACGAAGCCGCGCAGGAGACCGGGATGGGGCGCTATGAGGACAAGATTCAGAAAAACCTGCTCAACGCCAACAAGACCCCAGGAACCGAGATCCTGACCCCAACTTCCTGGACCGGAGACCGAGGGTTGACGCTGATCGAGTGGGCGCCCTTCGGGCTGATCGGGGCCATCATCCCCAGCACCAACCCCACCTCGACCGTGATCTGCAACACGATCGCCATGGTGGCGGCCGGCAACGCGGTGGTCTTCAACGCCCATCCGGGCGCCAAGGCTTGCTCCAACCACACCGTCCAGTTCATGAACGAAGCCATTGTAGAGGCCGGTGGGCCGGCCAATCTGGTGTGCGGTGTTGCCGAGCCCACGATCGAGAGCGCTCAAGCCCTCATGAGCCACAAAGACGTCCGGCTTCTGACCGTGACTGGCGGGATTGGCGTGGTGCGAGCGGCGATGGCCAGCGGCAAGCGGGCTATTTGCGCCGGTCCCGGCAACCCGCCGGTGTTGGTCGACGAGACCGCCGACCTGGAGCAGGCCGGGCGCGACGCGGTCTTCGGAGCTTCCTTTGACAACAACGTCGTGTGCACCGATGAGAAAACGCTGATCGCGGTCGATTCGATCGCGGAGGAACTTAAGCGGGTGATGGCACGTTTCGGCGCATACGAAGTCGACTCCGGCCAGCTCGAACGGCTGATGAAGGTGATCTTCCAAGAAGTGCCTCCACCCGGGAGGCATGGGACGATGAACAAGGCCTTCATCGGCAAGAATGCCAACTTGATCCTGCGCGAAATCGGCATCGAGGCCGGAGATGAGATCCGGCTGATCCTGGCCGATGTGCCCAACGACCATCCTTTGGTCTGGTCGGAGCAGATGATGCCGGTGTTCCCGCTGACCCGGGTGCAGAATGTCGAGGAAGGGATCCACCTGGCCAAGGAGTCCGAGCACGGGTTTCGGCATACAGCCGTGATCCACTCGAAGAACATTGACAACATGAGTCGGATGGCACGCGCAATGGACTGCAGCATCTTCGTCAAGAACGGCGCCTCGCTGGCCGGGCTCGGATTGGGTGGGGAGGGCTTCTGCTCTTTCACCATCGCCAGCCCGACCGGCGAAGGGATGACCAATCCGCGTAGCTTCAGCCGCGTGCGGCGCTGCACGCTGGTGGACGCCTTCCGGATCGTATGATGTTTGACCCGGCCCTGAGTCTGATCGAGTTCAGCAGCATTGCGGTAGGCATAGAGGCGGCCGATGCGATGGTCAAGCGCGCCCCGATCGAGGTGATCCGGGCAGGTACCGTTCAGCCGGGGAAGTACCTGGTTCTGATCGGCGGGCTGACGGCCGATGTGGAGGAGTCGCTGGCCGCCGGACGACAGGTGGGCGGGCCGGCGATCGTTGACATCGTCTACCTCCCGCAAGTGCACCGAGATCTGGTTGAGGCCCTGCAAGGCGGCCGGGTTCCCGATTTGAGGGATGCACTGGGCGTGGTGGAGACGACTTCCGTAGCTGCCGCGATCCAGGCCGCCGACGCCGGTATCAAGGCCGCCAACGTCAGCCTGGTCGAAGTCCGGCTGGCGGACGGGCTCGGGGGCAAGGGGATCGTCCTGTTCTCAGGGTTGGTGGCTGATGTCGAGATCGCGGTGGCCAGCGGCGTGGCCGCCCTCGACCGCGCTGATCAGCTAGTGCGCCAGGTCGTCATTCCGAAGCTGCACGAAGAGATGTGGGAAAACCTGTCGCAGGCTACTCGATTCCGGGAGCGGGTCTCGGTATGAAGCTGGCCAGGGTTCTTGGTACCGTTGTCGCCACCCGCAAATACGAAGGGCTGGAAGGCATCAAGCTTCTTGTCGTCCAGCCCTTAGACGAGGAACTGCGGCCGCGGGGCTTGGCCGAGGTCGCGGCCGATGCGACTGCGCAGGCCGCTCCGGGTGAGCTGGTGTTCATGGTCGCCAGCCGGGAGGGCGCGCAGGCGCTGCCGGAGACTTTTGTGCCGGTTGATCTGGCCGTCACCGGGATTGTGGATGAGCTCGACGTCGCCAAAGCCGAGATCCGGGCCGCTGTGACCGCCCGCTGGCATGAGATCGAGTGAACGATGTACATCGGCAAAGTGATCGGCACGGTTGTAGCCACCATCAAGATCCCTCACCTCGACGGGCGTACGCTGCTCATGGTGGACCAGCTCGACCTGGATGGAGCCCAGACCGGCAATTACGACATCGCGGTGGACGTGGCTCAGGCCGGAGTCGGCGACACGGTGCTGGTCATCGACGAAGGGAATGGAGCCCGGCAGATCCTGGGGCTGAATCCTGGGGCGGTCCGGGCAGTGATCGTCGGGATCGTGGATGAAGTGACGCTCATGAGTGGAGGGGCACTGGCACCCGAGCTGTATTCGGTCTCAGTGTGATCCTGCTCGAGACCCGGACTCGGATTCAAAAGGGCGGTCATCCACGACCGCCCTTTCCAATGCCCTGACTTCCGCGACCCTTAGCGGCCGGCAGCCGACCGGGCCAGCTCCACGAAATCCGGTCTAAGACTGGCACCACCCACCAGCGCGCCGTCCACCTCCGGCATCGCCATGAACTCGGCGATGTTCTCGACGCTGACGCTCCCGCCATACTGGACCCGCACCGCTTGTGCCGTATTCTCCCCATACTCTTCGGCCAGCGCGCCGCGCACACTCAGCCCGATCACCCGGTTGGCGTCAGCCGGGGTGGCAGCCTCACCGGTCCCAATTGCCCAGATCGGCTCGTAAGCAATCACGCAGCGCTCGACCTCCGCGGCGGCGCGGCCCCGGAAGGCTGCACTGACTTGCTGCGAGACGAACTCGTGAGTCTCGCCCGCTCGATTCTGTTCCAGGTTCTCGCCCACGCAGACAATCGGCGTCAGTCCGTTGGCGAGGGCGGCGCTCACCTTGTGGTTGACCGCCTGATCGTTCTCCAACTGGCTGAGTGTTGCCCGGCGCTCGGAATGACCCACGATCACATACTGACAGATCCCCCCCACCATCGCGCCCGAGATCTCCCCGGTGTGGGCCCCGCTCACCTCCCAATGGGCGTCCTGAGCGCCCAGTGCGATCCGGGTGGGGCGCAGCAGCTCGGCCACCTGATAAAGCACCGTGAACGGCGGGCACAAGACCAAATCCATGCCCTCGATCTCGTTTAGCCCGCGCCGGATCTTGCGAACGAAGTCCAAGGCCTGCTCGCTGCGGCCCAAATTCATTTTCCAGTTGGCGGCCAGGACCGGCCTACGCGGCATCGGTCCAGTCGAACGGGGCGCGGTCAAGCGGCCCGCTAAAGGGGGATAGTTCCACGGGGCGAATGAGGATGGGACTCAGGGAGCGGCTCGGGCAGCTTCGGGGCTGGAACGGGGGATGGTTTCCTTGGGAATCAGCGCGATGGCATCCACCATTTCTCGATTGAACAGCATCGCCGGCGAGCTTGCGCGAACATCAGGAAACAGGATCGCAATCAGCTCGGTGTTGTACAGCGGGATGAAGATGCGGTCGCCCTCGATCATGAAGCTGCCGTAATTGAACTTTCCGGGGGTCTCGACCTGGCCGCGTAGCTCGTATCCGCCTAAGACCAGGTGGACCCAGTGCGGGACCATGGTGGAGTATCCGCCTCGCGCCACACCTGCCGGGCCGACCTCGGCCCGGCTGCTCAGCAGAACGGTCACGATCTCGTCTTTGACAACCCAGAGAGTCTCATAGCGAGCCACCATACGGCCGGGCTGGTGCAGCCGGGACAGATGCGCGCCTTCGACTTCCAGGTAATTTGTCGTGGGGATGTTCAGGTAGCCGTACAGGCCGCTAGCGCCGGGATCGACCCGCCCGAGAATCCGATGGCTGGTGGTATACATCTCCACGGATATCGGCTTGGCCATGTTACGTTCCGGTGGGTAATGCGAAGGTGATTTTCGTGGCGGCTGGGGTTTGATCGTACCACAGGATCCCGCCCATGCTCTCCACGATCATTCGAATCTCGCCCAGCGTCAGCCCGTAGCCCAGATTGCCCGCGGAAGGGTCAGGCGCGGGATCGGTAAGTGCACGGAGCGTGTCAGGCGACAGCCCGGGACCGGTGTCAGCCACCGTCACCACGGCCCAGGTGCCATCTTCCAACTCAATGTCTCCTGGCAGCAGGATGCCCTCGGCCTTCCCGTTCTTGATACTCAAGTTGAGCGTCTGGATCAGCACCCGGCCGGTCGGAGTCCTGCGAACTGCGGCACCCACCAGGGCCTGGATGACTTGGAAGACCCGGTTTCGCTCCCCGGGAAAGACGGGGACCGGAGGCTCGGCCTCGACGATCAGGCTGAGACCACGACGGGTGGCGTGCAACTGGTGCTCGCCTGCTGCCTTATGAACCAGGCGGGATAGGTCCACGTAGCGAGCGGCCAGTTCGGGCTCCATGACCGTGATCGGCATTCGCCGCATGTTTCTGAGTTGGTCCTGGAGGCTGAGCAGCTCGGATTTCACTGGCCTTCCGGCTCTGACCGAGGCTCCATTGAGCAAGCCATCCAGCGTGGAAAGGGCTTGATCCAGCCCCTCGACCAGGCCCTTGGGGGCCATGCTGATCGGGCCAGTCTTGCTGATTGGAGTGCCTGCCTGTTGCACCAGGGTCGCACGGTCCAGGGCAACCCCTGCCCAGTCGCCCAATGTCATCAGCACCGTCACCTGATGCTCGTTAAAGGACCGCAGCGCCATCCGGTTGTAGACGCCAAGCACGCCCACGATTTCCTTCTGCACGCGAATGGGGACCTTGACAACGGACTGCACGATGAAGCCGGTCTGAACCTTCACCGGCCCGCTCTCCATGCTCGGCTGCCGCAAAATCGGCTGGCCGGTGCGGAACACCTCGCCCACCAACATATCATCAGCCCGCAGTCGCTGCAGCGTGGCGTGCCGTGCGCCGGCCTGCTTCGTGGCTCGCAGCACCACCTCGTTGGTCTCCGCATCTGTCAGGTAGATGCTGGCTTCTTCTGCGTCGGTGACGTAGGCGGCCGCCTCCACCAGGCGGGTCAGAATTTGATCCAGGTTGTCCAGCCCGGCGACGACCCGGCCGATTTCGCTCAGCATTCGGACCTCATCGGTACGCCGGCGCAGCTCCTCTCGCAGCCCTTCCACGTTGTGGGAGAGCTGCGCAGTTTGACCCTCCCGGGCACTTGTCCGACCTAATGCCAGGATGGCCTCCCGCAGCTCTTCTTCACGGTAGGGCTTGAGCAGCACGTCTCGCACTCCCATTTTCAAAAAGCTTCTTAGCCTGGAGGCCGGGAAATGCGCGGCCAGCACGATGGCGGGGGCGTCGTCGCCCATCTCTCGTCGGTTGCGGAGTCCGGCCATCGGGTCCCCGCGAATTTGGGTGACATCGACAACCAGGACGTCGGGCTTGGGTGCCTCTTCCTTGGCCGGCCACGCGGCGATGCCAGCCGGCCTCAGCACCCGCTCGATCAACTGAGTGGCGTTGGTTTCAATGTCGGCGATGACGACGACGCGCGGGGAGGTGGTGTTGTCGCTTTCGGTCATTCGGCTCTAGGTCCAGGGAACGGAGTGGAGCTCAGCCGTCCGCGGCCACGGCCAGTTCGTAGTGGGGGATCCACCCCATGTTTTCTAAGGGCCAATATACCAGGACCGCCTTGCCGATGATCCCCTCCAGCGGCAACGCGCCCCAGTTCTGCGAGTCAGAAGAGTTGTTGCGGTTGTCTCCGAAGACAAATACCTCGTCGAGGCCGACTCGCCACAAATTGTTGTAGGCAGGCTGGGCGGTCAGATACGGCTCGTACAGCAGCACTCCATTGATGAAGACCTGCCCGTCCTGCACCCGCACTTCATCACCAGGCAGGCCGATCACGCGCTTGATGAAGCGCCGGTCCGGGTTCAACGGGAAGCGGAACACCAGGATGTCGCCGCGCTCCGGCGTTCTCTGAAAGAACGGCAAATCGTAAGCCATGCGGTTCACGACCACGAATTGCCCGTCGTGGAGGCTGGGTTCCATGCTGTCGCCCTCCACCCGGATGCGGGCCGTTACAAGGTTGACGGCAAAGAACAAGACTCCCGCAAACAGCACGGTCTGCAGCACGCTGCCGATGAATCCCAGGATCTTCCGCGCCAGGCTGCGGGGCTTAGGAGGCGCGATGCTAGGTTGCGTGGGCTGGTTGAAGGTGAATTCTTCGGCCACGAGGGTGATTATAAGACCCGCTCCAGCGGCCTGACAAGCGTACTGGAGTTAGGCTGGCC
>CAYHJH010000039.1:8226-10890 GCA_964356605.1 uncultured Anaerolineaceae bacterium | reverse complement strand
CCTTCGTCCGCCCGGCCGCCGGCGCGGTGCTGTTTGCGGCCAGCACCAACGTCGTTACCGACATCCATCCGGTGGTTGCGATGGTCGCCGGCCTGCTAGTTGCCGGCGGGGTTCACCTGGTCAAGAGCGCGGCGGTTCGCCCGGCGGTGAGTGTAACGACCGGAGGGGTCGCAAACATCCCCGTCAGCATCGCCGAAGACATCCTCGCCACGGTCCTGTCGATCCTGGCGATCGTCGTCCCGGTCTTAGTTGCGGTGGTGCTCGTCCTGCTCACCGCGTTCGTTATCTGGCTGCTGTGGCGGCGGGCCAATCCCATGTCGCAAGCACCCAGGTCCTAGGCTCGCTCAATTGCGGGAACGCCAACGGCCAGCAAGAACATGACCTTCAGCCCATCAACTGAAGCGCCCAGGAAGTCCTCGACGGCTTCGTCGAAGAAGGTGAGGCCAGTCGCTCCGATCCCGAGGGCGTAGGCGGCCAAATACCCCCAACCGGCCATGATTGCCGCTTCCATCTGTGCCAGGCGGTAGCCCCGCTCGCCGTAGCTAGCGAGCACCTGCCCAAGGTCTGACATGAAGTAGACGTTGACCGCCGCGTCGCCGGCGAGGTCCTGATCGAGCGCCATGTGGGCCGCCTGTGCCCGGAATTCCCCGAGCCGGATGACTTGCAAGCTCAGGCGTGGCTCCCCGTCGCGCTCGCCGACTCGATAGACTCCAGGTTCGAGGCCCTCGACCGCGTTGGCGATAAGGTACGGCGACGCAAGCGAGGCCTTGCGCGGGTAATCGGTCCGGATCGGCCGAATCGAGCGGTCCAGCAGCGTGGCGAGCTGCTCCTGGGTGATAGGATCCCGCTTGAAGGCGCGGCTCGATCCGCGGCGCAGGATGGCGCGTTCCAGCGAAACCGTGGGCAGGGTCGCCGCCGCAGGCGAATGCAGGGGCACACCCGGCGCCTCCCTGCTCTGGCTCGCGCCGTCGGATACACTGGCCTGCAGCCAGGCGTGCACCGAGTCCGGGTCCGCCAAGGAAGTCTCCTGGTGGATCCGAGGAATCACGGGAAAGGCGCGTCGGCCGGAGGTCTTCGGCTCCCAATCAACCTGGACCTCGCCGAGTTGCGGGGCGGTCCTCTGCGCGGGAGCGGCCTCCGCACCGATCGGAACCAGCGCAAGCAGCAACTCTTCCATGGGATCGATCCCGAGTAGCCGCGCGACCTCCGTGTCCACGAAACCCATAATCAGCGTGGCGGCTATGCGCAGCGAGCTCGCCATCGCGAGCGTGTTTGCCAGGATCGTGCCCGCGTCCCAGAACGAGTGCCGATAGGCGCGGGCCTGGTACTTGACCGCGTTGCGCCAGTAGACGTCCGTGTACGCGATTGTGAGCGGCGCGTGCCGCACTGCCTCGTGTCCGCCTGCGGCGTCGGCTAACTCGGCGCGGTAATCCCCCTCTCGCAGCTTGTGCAGCTGCGAGTGCTTCGGATCGCAGTGATAGACCCCCGCCTCCAGACCTGCGATCTCTCCGCTCACAACGTACAGCTCGATGTGATAGAGCGCCCCAGTGCATGCCGCCGCCCGAAATGGGTAGCCCCGGATTGTCTTGGTGATGCCGGCGGAGTAGTGCAGGATGCGGGCGAGCGCCTGCAGGTCGGGCACCCCGGCCTCGTTGCTGAAGCCACCGATCACAGAGAGTGCCGGAGGCTCATCGACGGCAGCCCCGACTGGCAAGGCCACGGAAGGAAGCCCAAAGTACTCCTTGTACAGCGACGGCCGCATGCCTGGGAAGTAACGGTGCCGGAAGTCAAGCAGCGCACCGTTCGGATGCTGCGTACCCTTGTGGTACTCGAGCGCCTTAAGCTCCCCGCTCATTCTCGGCAGAATGATAACAAGTGGAAGATCAGCGACACGGTCCAGCCACGTACCAGGGTGAGGAGGCCAACCAGCCTCGTCGTGAGCCATGGGGCCGCTGTCCGCTCAACCATCCGGATGTGAAGCAGGCCTTCCTGAGCTACGCCATGCGCGCATTGGAATTCTTCAAGCCCGACTACTTGGCGGGTTCTCTGGTTCCCAAGCCCAGTTCAATGGATTCCATGTTCCCCTAACTGATCCGAGCAGGATCGGATTGAGAAAGCTTCGAGCAGCTCCTGAACCTTGGTCCAAGCCGTCCCAGCCGAGCTCAAGGTCGTCTATCAATCTGCGAAAGGAAGCCGACCACCGTGCGGGAGGCGCCGGGAGCTCTTCAGGAATCAAGTGGGAAGACCGCGCTTCAAAAGTTGCCTGGATCGCCTTCAAGAGATTGGTTGCATCCAGTCTGACCACGCTGGCGATGAGCAGGATATCGACAAAGTCTCTGACTCGAGTGTTTTGAGCTCGACCATACGGTCTGGTATAGGCATGCAGTTTCTCGGCAATCTGCTGCGTCAGTGGGTATGTCGGGACGCGGACGGGCTGGATACCGGCGAATTCCAGGAGGCCTGGCGTCTCGAGAATCTCGGGCGCTTCCACGACCGGGTCCCCGGTACCGACGTCAATATGAAAGTCCTCGAACCTGCGGCCGTCCAGGAGCGAGCGGGCCGGAAAGCGCTGGCTCCCCGGCTGATCCTCGTCAGGCGCCTGAACAGGCCGCCCGACTTCAAATTCGAACCAGTCGCCCAGGTTTACCTCGGCCGCAATGCGGA
>CAYHJH010000039.1:0-8216 GCA_964356605.1 uncultured Anaerolineaceae bacterium | reverse complement strand
ATCTCCCAGCTAATTTCCCCAACTTCCTGCAGGAGCAGGAGCAGGTCCAGGTCCTTCGTGGTGCGCGATCGGTCTCCGAAACGCAGCTGCAGCGCGTAGCCTCCCTTGAGCAGCCACGCCGAGGGATCGCTCGCCTGCAGCCGCGCCAAGAGTCGATCGAACGCAATCATCTTCCGCATCCGAACGATCGGCGTTGCAGTGGTCAGCCCGCGCTGCCGCAACCGATCTTCGAGCGCTCGCCGGAAATCGGCGCCGGTGGCGTAGCTCACCGCGGGTTGCCTTGAAGGTAACGACCGACGATCCGCCTGGTCCTACCGCCATACTTGTTCGCGGCGTCCTTCAGGTCCTTGACTCCGACGAGGCCGCGATCGACGGCCTCCTCGATGACCTGTCGGATCCGATCTTCGGACAGACCTGACCGGGCCACGTCGGCGATCGTTCGCGGCACCGTGGTCACTCGAAGACCCTCCCTTCCCGTTACTTCCTCTGGCGCGATCCGGTTGGTGTGCTGGCGAATGCCCGCCCGACGCCGGGAGGCCGTCCGGGGTATCGTCAGGTGGACCTCACTCGGCACGGCATCGCTGAGCTCGTAGAGGGCGAGCGCGCTGTCGTGTGAGACGACGGAGTCAGGGCCGGCCCGAAGCTGCGCGATGAAGAGATCCTCATAAGGGGAGCTCGGGAATTGTCGGAGGCGATAGATGCCATGGGAAACCCGCTCCAGGCGCCCGGTTTTGGCATGGTAGCTGAGCAGCTCCCAGGAGAAGCCCGCCTGGCGAGCCTGCGCCGCAGAGAAGTCTCCCCCCTGGCGCTCGGCGATTTCGTAGAGGTGAATGTAGTCTGGATTTGGCATTTTATGTGCAAATACTGATATTGTATATCAGTTTCTGCACACATACTAGCACACAGATGACGTGGAGTCAAGGTTCATACGCCGGTCACCGACACCCCGACTGAAAACTTGGTCTCGGCGTGTCACGCAGGAACACCGGATCGTCTACCTGGCGCGCGACCAGCGGATCGACCTCCTCCGGGCTCATTACTTCTATTAGAACCGCTCGGCCCCAGTTACAGGAGCTCACGGCCATGCTCAGCAGCGCGGCCGGCTGGATCCGCAGGGCGGGATCCCACCGCGTACCATCCCATCGATCGGAGGAGTCCTAAATGGAAGCGATTGGCGGAGTGCTGTCTGCGTTCGGTCTGGCGGCGAGCGCCGGGCTGAACGCCTACGTTCCATTATTGATAGTGGCTCTCGTCGCTCGGTTCACCGACTGGATCAAGCTCGGGGCGAGCCAGGAGCCGCTGACCAGACCTTGGTCCGCCCGGCCGCCGACGCGGTGCTGTTTGCGGCCAGGGTCACCGACATCCATCCAGTGGTTGCGATGGTCGCCGGCTGGCTGGTCTCCGGCGGGGTTCATCGGGTCAAGAGCGCGGCCGCGATTTCGACTACCTTTGCAAACGCCCTGTCAAGATTGAACTCTGCGAAATCGTGGGCGCGCAGAACCGGTCTGAGTTCCGAGTCGACCTGTAAGCGTAGATTGTTGAGCCGACCAGCCGACACATCAATCGACTCATTGCCGGGTACCGCCAGCTTTTCCTTAACGAGTTCGACAAACCCTGGCCCGAGCACGGGGAATCCTAACCTTTGGACAGCATGGTCAATATCGTAGAAATCTCTGATGGCCACGTCCCGGCGGGACAATGCCGCCCGAAACTTTTCCGCCATGGCCTCCTGCCAGGATAGGCACTCGACAGAAGGCAGCGGCACCAGGGGCAATTCATTGACAGGATCGAGAAGAAGCGTCCGTACTTCGGCCTGCAGGCTGGCAGTGAGCAACGGCTCTCGTAACCCCACCTCAATCTTGATAGTCTCCTCCCTGGGGCCAAGAAGCGAACTGTAGCCCAAGACGGCATTGTACTGAGTCGAGTTGTTCGCTCCTGCCAACGGTGTTGTCACTCGGAACCCAGCCAATTCCTGGTCAATCCGTTCAACTGCGGTCTTGAGGTTTCGGGCGCGGCGACTCCTCTGGGTCCGGGAGGCATCTACTGGTGTTGGGATGGCGAAGTCGATGTCTTCGCTGAGCCGATAGAAATTGGCGTGCACTTTGGCAAGGCAAGTGGCGCCCTTGAATACCAGCTCGGCATCTATCGCAGCCAGGTGCTGGAGGAGCACGGTACAAAAGTAGTCCTTCTCGATCAATCGGGCGGGGAAGCCTGTAGCCGCTGCGGTGAAATCCACGGCTTCACGGAAATAGGTTCGGTCTTCGTGAAACCGGATCGGGGCGAGCTTACTCACGGTCATTCCAGACAACGCCCCAACGCTGATCTCCGGTGCCGCGCTTGGGTCTGGCTGGGATCCAAGGTATCAGACTTGTCGAAGGTTTGAGCGCTCGCTCCAGCTTCCGGAGCAGGGTCTCCTTCACCGTTTCGCGTTCTAGCAACGCACCGATTCGGCGGATGGTGCTGACGTTGCCATATCGCAAGGTGACCCGAACCAGCTCCTCCGTGCTGACCCGTCCCGTTGCTAGCTCGGTCTGAATCCATACAAACGCCCGCGGCAGGCTGTTGAATCGGGACCAGTCGTAGACCCCATCTACCAGCGTGCGCACCCTAGACGAATACACCGCCGTGAGTCCTTCCTCATTCCGGCTATCCTCGGTGTCACCGAGCCGGACATCATCAACCTTAATCAAGCTTAGCACCGCCCTCCCGACGGTTCGTTGCCCCGAAAGTCGGTTGTTGTATGCGTAGACTTGGACGGGTATCTGGTCGATGAAGCCATAGCGGTTGAATGCGTTCGGCCCAGAGATCTGATACCTGCCCTGCCGGTCGTCCATGAGCGTGTTTAGTACCAGGATCTCGTCCGGACTCCAGCTACTTCCCAGAGGCAGCCGAGCCGGAACGAGGTAGAGCCCTCGTCGAACCTGGGCGATCAAGCCCGCTTTGGCCAGTCGGTTCAGCAGCTCGCGCTCTTGCTTGCCCGATATTTGTAGGGGGCCGGTCAGGTCACCTGTGCGCAGTTTCCGCAGCTCTCGCAGCTGGGCATATGCAAATAGTTGCCTTTCGAGGTTTCCCAGTCTTCGTTTCATGAATGTATTCTATTTCTTTCAAATTGCCTGTCAAGCAATTACAGAGAAATATAATACAACCCTCTGACCGCCCCCGTCATCTGGCTCCTCTGGCGCCGCGCCCGGCGGCCGGCCAAGATGCAAGGCGGATAGTCCCCCCGACAGCCCTAGTTTCTACTTGACACCCCTGCCGACGGCGCATACTATACGTATGACATACGTATAGTTCAGGAGTTGCGCCATGCGGAAGAAACTCACGATCACCCTGGATGAGCAGGTGTACGAAGGGCTCCACGACGTAGTGGGTCGGCAGCGGATCAGCCGTTTCATTGAAGATCTCGTTCGACCCCATGTCTTGCCGGCCGATCTTGAGGCGGCATATAAGCAAATGGCCGAGGATGAGGCGCGCGAACTGGAAGCTCTCGAATGGGCAGAAGTCACCATCGGAGACGTGAGCGATGAGGCGCGGTGAGGTCTGGTGGGTGAATTTCGATCCGTCGGTCGCAGGTGAGATCCGCAAGAAGCGCCCGGCAGTCATCATTAGTAATGATGCGGCAAATCGGTACTTGAACCGTGTCCAGGTAGTGCCTTTGACATCGCGAGTGGATCGTGTTTATCCAAGCGAAGCTGTCGTGAAGGTGCGCAGGGGCCAGAGCAAAGCGATGGCCGATCAGCTCACCACCGTAAGCAAGCAACGGCTGATCGATCAGATGGGAAAGCTATCCGCTGCAGATATGGGGAAAGTAGAGCATGCGGTGATGGTTCAGCTGGCGCTGGTCGAGTTCGGTCCGTAGGTTTGGGAGACTTCCAACGAATGGCACGGACCAGGCTCGCGATGTTGGTGAATGACCTGATCGATTCGGCTCAATTGGAGACCGGCCACATCGGGCTGGCGAAGGAGCAGTTCGATCTCGGACCGCTTGCCGAGGCTTGTTTGCGCTCGCTGGAGACGTCAGCCACAGAAAACGGGATCCAGCTGGGCTACCCGTAGCGATTGAGAGCGGGCAATTGGGGTTGAGTCGAGTTCTTCGCCGACAAGATCCCGGCCGTGGGCAACGCCAATGACCTGGTTCAGACCTTCGTCCATCCGGCGGTGAGCGTGACGACGGGTGGGGTCGGGAACGTCCCCGTCAGCATCGCCGAAGACATCCTCGCCACGATCCTGTCGATCCTGGCGATCGTCATCCCGGTCGCCGTCGCCACTCTGATCGTCTTGCTGACCGCTTTCGTCATCTGGCTCCTCTGGCGCCGCGCCCAGCGGTCGGCCGAAGCGCGAGGGGGTTAAGGACCCCCCAGGGAAACACCCGATGCAAACTCCTCCTTGACGCCAAGCTCGCGTACCCTTCCTGCCGCCAAGTCAGGGTTCAGAACATCGTCAAGATCCCAACTGGGGTCCCGGCTGACCTCTCAACGGACGTTAACTCTACCGCCCCAGGAACAGGCGCTTTCCCCGGACCACACCACCCGGTAGGCTGATTGACATGACCACTCTGCACCGATAAGATCATAGACCTCTCTCGGCTGCGGCCGTCAAGACGTGCAATGATCAGCAAGGCGCGCCCGTGACCCAGATCCACGTTGACCCTGCAATCCTGAGGCAATCGGCTCAACAGCTGGCCGCAGCCGCTGACCGACTAAAAACTCTTGGTGATGAGGTCGCCGACGCGGCCGCGAGCGCCCCGTCTTACGACGGCCAATTCGGGCCTCTCGTCGGCTCTCTAGGGGCGGAGGCCATCGGACAGCTGCAAGGTCAATCAGCCAGGTTGTCTACCCAGAGTGAGGCCTTGCTGCTCAAGGCCGAGGAGTTCGAGGCCGCGGACCTTCAGACTCAGCAAGGCCTAACCGGGCTGCAACTGAAGCTTCAGGGGTGGCTCGAGCAGGCGTTAGGGTTTGAGCCGGTCGCGAGACTGGCCGCCCTCTTCGGTCTTGGTGGGCCGGCGATGACTGTTGACAAGGATCCTTCTGATGACGAACTTCCTTGGTGGGCGTCACTCGCAATTCAGGCGGCCAACACCTGGCACGGTTTTGACCAGCGTCTCGGGCAACCTCTGAGAGAAGCGCTGTTTCCGATTCCAGGTACCTTGCAAGGGATACAGGCGAATTCTGCGACCATTCGGCTCCACTACACTTCGGTCGGCTGGCTTTGGTATGACGAGTCCATCAAACAACCCCTCTATGATCTCTACGCGAGGCTGTTCACGCCTCAGCAACCAGGCCTGCCGCCGGACGGTCCGATAACGCTCAGTCTGAGTGAGATGGCCTCGGTCGACTTGAATGGAGTTCCTTTTTCGATTGTGGGGAGCGAATTGGTCGACCTGGTGGACAGCCTTGGCGTGAAAGTTGCGTTTCTCGGAAGGGACGGCGGCACGAACCCATGGGTAGAACAGGTCGTGATCCCTGAACATTACATAGGGAGCGGGCAGGTCGGCGGAAGCACGGCCATTATTCAGACCAGCCGAATTGCCCTGGCCGCACACGAACTGACCCATGCAGTCCATCGGGAGCAAGCCGATCTGCGTTACTCACCGCCCATCATCGATTCAACGAATCACATGGAGGTCGTCGCCTATATCGTTGGCGAGACCGTCCAATACGACCTGCTTCAAGCAAGTCTCTCGGACCCCAACCTGCCTCAGACTGAGCGAGATGTGATTGAGCCTAAACTGAAGGATCTCGCCACAAACATTGCGACCTATACCGATTCAGATCAACTGAATGCCAACCGGTATGTGGTTCAGCAGTACCCACGGGCCATCATCTATCAATGGAACCATTTCAGGGAATCTCCGATTCCCGGTCACCGTATCCCTCCTGGCGGTTGGGAACAGACACTCCGGGAGATTGGCTTCAGCGACGAGGCCATTCAACACATCTTGGACATTCCCCGGAACCAAAATGCGACCCCCGTGGTTGTCGGTGAGGGCGAAATTGGTCTTTTCGGCGATGTGAGAACCCCGACCCCGACGCCCACCTCAACTCCAAACCCGACTCCCACTAGTACGCTGACGCCGACCCCAACCCAGACACCCACGCCAACCGAGACCTCGACCCCCTCATCCACTCCGACACCCTCGTCGACTCCGACACCGACTCTCGATGGATCCGACCCACAGTGAACGTGGTACCTTGCTCCAGATCAATGCCATGAAGACTACAGGATTAGAGAGTCTCCGCTCTGTGAGGCCGCAGGCAAGTCCCTTCGGGTTTCCTCGTCGCCTTGCTATACTCGCATCGATCTGCCTTCTCCTTGTTTCCGCCTGCGAGCTCGTGCTCCAACGCAGCGTCAGGGCTCCGGAGCTCACCATCGAAGGCACGCGGCAGTTGACGGATGACACCTTCCTCTATGAATATCCAGCCTGGTCACCTGATGGCATGACGATTGCGGTGTGGCGCAACACGACGAACCTGGGAAAGTTCGGTCCCGATGATGAAGGATTGGAACTTGTGCTGGTCGATGTTTCCAGCGGCGAACTCAAGGTCATTTCCGGAATCGGTTATGCCAACTATCCTACCTGGTCTCCGGATGGCAACGAGCTTGCCGTAATGACCTATCGGCGGCCTAATGAAGCTGATTCGAATGATGGACGCTTCGAACTAGGCATCTTTTCGACCATCGATGAAACGTGGCGGCTTGTTCGTTGCGATCTCTGCGGCCATCCGAGTTGGCTCAGCGACGGAACGATCTTGGTCTCCGCCAACCTCGGCCCAGATTCAAGTGGTCAGCGTCAATACGGAACCGCTAGGGTAGATCCCATCACGGGGAGCGTGTTTGATGAGAGGCCCTACGCAGGGATCGACTCAAACCTCGACACCACCTCCCCGACTGGCGAGGTCATAGATATGGGGGGCCCCTTCACGGCAACAAGTGACGGAACCATCCTGCTGATGACTGCAATGGTGGATGTGGACTGCGATGGTATCTGGGTCTATGCGCTTGATTCTGAGGGGCCGGTTCCACTGATCGACTCACCGGACCTTAACGAGTGCGATCCGGCCCTGTCTAAGGACGAGACCAGAATTGCCTATACGACGCAATTGCCCTCCGACTCTTTGCCGCCAACGGCACTAATCATCGCGAACTCCGATGGTTCAGCCGCGGTAACCCTACTGGAACCTGCGCGAAACTTGCATATCATCCGCTATCCAGCCTGGTCGCCCGATGGAACACAGATCGCCTTCGTCTACGGGGATTTCCAGCTGTCGAGCCCCATTTACTCCACCCTGTACATCGTGGATGTCCCGGCAGAGCTTAGACCCTGACCCTCAGCATCGCCGAAGGCCTCCTCGCCACGATCCTGTCGATCCTGTCGATCCTGGCGATCGTCGCCCCAGTCATCGTTGCGGTGCTGCTCATTCTACTCACCGCGTTCGTGATCTGGCTGCTTTGGCGGCGCGCCAATCGGTTAGCGAAAGCATGAGGAAGAAGTGACCCACGTCCGGGTTGACCCCGTCGAGCCGGGTACCGAATTGTCTGCTTAGCTTTAGGGACCAGCTCCTCACAAAACATGACTAGGTTAAGGTTTGCAACCATCGCCGTCTTCCTCACGGCCATTCTGGATTTCGGTGCCTGGATTGCGACGGAATTCCTCGGGCTCCAAGTACAAGCCGAGGTAGGCCGAGGGCTTAGCTCTCTCTTCCTCGGTGGCCTGTTGGTTGTGATGGGCTTGCTGATGGCCCGAGGCAACAAGCTGGCGATCATACTGGCGATCGGGCTCTCGATTTTCGACCTGATGACCGGCGCCTGTCTCTCGACCGGAACGGACACCGTCGGGGGGATCGGAGACGTCGCGCGGGCGGTACTCCTGCTGGCAATGTTGCCGGGCATCGCGGCCATTCGACGGGAGCCGAGGAAACCATCGGCTCAGGTCGAGGATGAGGAGCCCGAGTTCACGTCGCTCGAGCACAGCGCATCAGCGCCTCCCGGGCGCGAAGTGAAACGCCCGGCCGCGGATCGCCTCCGGTCGCGCAAGCCAAGCCGCGGAGCCAAGCCTCCCGATCCCGTCCGCCGGCGATTCGCCAGGGCGATGTTCGGGCTCTTGGCCCTGCTGGGCTGTGGCCTAGGCTTCATGATCTGGGAGACGGCCTTTCAGTGCGATCCTCGCCAACCCTGGGACATGCAGCTCGGGTGTGTGCTCCGCCCTGACCCGACGC
>CAYHJH010000038.1:5367-11085 GCA_964356605.1 uncultured Anaerolineaceae bacterium | reverse complement strand
TCATGGCGTCAACCTCCAGGCGGGTGGCTAGGCTTGATTCCGCATTGCCCCGGCCTTTATTCTGCTCTTAGGTATCTGTGCTAGCTTCGCTCGGGACAGGAGCCCGGATATGAAATCTAATTTGTGGAAGATCATCTTTGGATTCGCCGCCGTGATCGGTGTCGCCAGTCTGGCTTTCTCGACCGGCCTGGCTGTCGGTTTGATCATCCCTCGGCTGACTTCCGAACCCGAGCCGCCCCCGATCGAGCTCAGCGTACCGGAAATCAGCCAGCCGGGTGACGGCTCAACTCCTGCCCCAGGACGGGAAGAGTTGATCAAACCGTTCTGGGAGGCCTGGGATATCTTGCACGAAGAGTACGTCGACCAACCGCTGGACGACACCCTGCTGATGCGCGGAGCGATCCGCGGCATGGTCGATTCGATTGGCGATCCCCACACCTCTTACATGGATCCGGATGAATACCTGCAGGCCAACTTGCCGCTCGAGGGCGAGTACGAGGGCATCGGCGCCTGGGTGGACACCGATGGCGAGTTTCTCACGATCATCTCGGCCATGCCCGGTTCACCGGCCGAGCGCGCAGGGCTTCAACCAGGGGATCAGGTGATTGGGGTCGATGGAGAGGATGTCACCGGATTGGACGGAAACCTCGTAATCCGAAAGGTGTTGGGCCCGGCCGGGACGCCTGTCAGGTTGACGATTCGGCGGGAGGAGGTGGTCGATCCCATCGAGTTGGAGCTCGTTCGGGAGAAGATCGATCTGCCAAGCGTCGAGAGTGAGATGCTGGAGGGCGACATCGCCTATATCCGTTTGCTAAGCTTTGGCGCCGACACCTCTGCGAACTTGGATCGTGATCTCAGACGCTTGCTGCGGGAGGACCCACGCGGCTTGATTTTGGACCTGCGCGGGAACGGAGGCGGATTCCTTCACACGGCCGTCGATGTGACCTCTCAGTTTCTTGCTGAGGGCGTCGTGCTAATCGAACGCTTCGGCGATGGCAGGGAGACCGTGTACGAAGTCGAGCCCGGGGGCCGGGCGACCGAGATTAAACTGGTTGTGCTGATCGACCCAGGGACCGCGTCGGCTTCCGAGATCGTTGCCGGAGCGATCCAAGATCACGGGCGCGGGCTGCTGGTGGGCGAAACTTCCTTCGGGAAGGGCTCGGTTCAGAATTGGGTTGAGTTGAATAACGACCAGGGCGCGGTTCGAGTCACGATCGCCCGTTGGTATACTCCCAACAATCGTCTGATCCATGAGATCGGCCTCACCCCGGACGTGGAGGTGCTGCCTGACGTAGCCGAGGGGGCAGATCCGCAGCTCGACAAAGCGATCGAGCTCCTGCTGGGTGCGACGGCGCAGCGGCGCTAATCAGACCTGCCTGCTTCGGATTCGAGACACACACTGCAGAATTCTCGGCGGCCGAGATCCGAGTTCGGCATTTCACTTCCCTTGATCCGACACAGCCAAGTGAGTAGCCATGGACCCATCACAGATTGAACACGCCCTGGACCGCATCCGAGCCGCGTTAGAGGCCGGGCAGGTCCAGGCTGCCATCGATTCGCTGCGGGAATTGCACCCCGTCGATCGGGCCGCTGCCTTTATTGAACTCAACGACGAAGAGGTGGCTGCGCTGGTGCCCGAATTGAGCCCGCGAACAACTGCCCGCCTGCTCTCCGAATTGGAAAACCAGGAAGCCGTGAACCTGGCGGAAAACCTTGCTACGGATCGATTGGCGGCCGCGCTGGACAAGATGGAGCCGGACGAGGCCGCCGATGTGCTTGGCGATCTCGACCCGCAGCGAGCGACCGAAGTCTTGGCAGAAATGGAAGCCGCGCAGGGCGTGCTGCCGCTGCTCTCCCACCCAGACAAGAGCGCCGGCGGCCGCATGACCACCGCCTTCATCGCGATCCCGCTCGGCGCCTCCTCGGCGACCGTGATCGATTTATTGCGCCAGCTTGAACCGGGATCGGATGCCCCTTACTACCTGTATGTCAAAGATGAAGCTGGTCGGCTAGTTGGGGTTATTGGTGTGCGGGACTTGTTGGTGGCCAGCCCGGACGCCAAGGTCGAGAGCTTCATGAAGCCGGAAGTCATCTTCGCCCGAACCAGCGACGATCAGGAAGTTGTCGCCCGGATGATGGCCCGCTACCACCTGGCGGCGATCCCTGTGCTCGACGAACAAGGCGTTCTGCAAGGGGTTATCACCCACGACGACGTTCTGGATGTTCTTGAAGAGGAAGCCACCGAGGACCTGTACCGCCTGGCCAACATCTCTTCCTCCGACCTATCCATCGATACCCCGTTGGGAACATCCGTGCGACGGCGGCTGCCCTGGTTGTACTTGAACGCACTCACCGCATTATTCGCCGCCTGGGTGATTTCAAACTTCCAGGCGTTAATCGCGCAAGTCGCGCTGCTGGCTGTGTTTCAGTCCGTGGTCGCCGGGATGGGCGGAAACACCGCCATGCAAGGCCTGGCCGTGATCGTTCGAGCCATTGCCCTGGGCGAACTCGAAGCGCGGCGAGCTTGGCGGACGGTGGTCAAGGAAGGGGCGGCAGGGCTGCTCGAAGGAATCCTGGTCGGCGTCGTGGTCGGCGTCGGAGTGGCGCTCTGGAAAGGCAATCCCGCGCTTGGGTTGATCCTTGGACTGGCATTGATTGGAAACATGCTGATGGCCGGGCTGGCAGGCGCATTCGTTCCCATTGGCCTGAAATCACTGAAATTGGATCCGGCGCTGGCCTCCTCCGTGCTGGTCACGACGGTCACGGACAGCGTGGGGTTCGGGCTGTTCCTTGGCCTGGCTGCAGCGTTCTTGCCGCTCTTGCAGTGAGGCTGCGGCGCGCTCTTCTCCGTCTCTTCTTCCGCCATCTTTACACGACCCTTGCCTGGTCTTACGATGCAATCGCCTATCTGGTTTCGGTCGGCCAGTGGGCCGCTTGGGTTCGTGCCGCGGTTCCCGCGGGTACTGCCGATCCGGTGCTTGAGATTGGCCATGGGCCGGGCCATCTGTTGATCGAATTGGGCGGACGAGCCATCGGAGTGGATCCATCCCGCCAAATGTCACGGCTTGCCAATCGGAATCTGAGGCGAAAGGAGATAGAGCCTCGGCTTGTGCGGGCCCGCGCCCAGGCACTCCCATTTCGCTCTGCCTCCTTCGGGTGCCTGGTATCCACGTTCCCGGCTGAATTCATCTTGGAAGATCGCTCGATTCAGGAAGCCTGGAGAGTGCTCCGCTCAGGAGCCAGCGCAGTGATCGTGGGTAACGCTCAGATTCGAGGCAGAAGCCTCCCCGACCGATTCGCTGCCTGGCTGTTCCGGGTAACGGGACAGTACGCCGATCTGCCTCCGGGTTGGTCCGAACCATTCCAACGGGTAGGCTTCCAGATGGCGAGGGAGAACGTCGCGCTGCCGCGCTCCGACGTGATTCGAATCATCGCTTCAAAGCCGTGACAACTGAGCTGGGCCTGCATGAATTCCGTCTTGGAAGATGAGGGCGCCACAGGAGGGAAACTTGGCAACTACGAGTGAGGCCGGGGACTTGGCCCTGCTGGTGGGCAAGGGCCGCAAGCAGTTCATCATCCAGCTCCAGCCGGACCAGAAGCTGCACACTCATTGGGGTGTCTTGCGCCATGCCGATCTGATCGGCAGCGCGTGGGGGTCACGCGTCGAAAGCCATACCGGCGAGGCGTTCATGCTCTTCCGGCCCACCCTGCAGGACATCTTGCTTCACACACGGCGTCAGTCGCAGATCATCTTCCCGAAAGACATCGGGTATATCTTGCTGCGTCTCTCGGTAGGCCCTGGAACAACGGTCCTGGAGGCCGGCACGGGATCCGGGGCGCTGACGACCGCATTGGCCTGGGCCGTTGGGTCAAGCGGCAAGGTGTATTCCTACGATCGGCGAGAGGACATGCAAGAACTGGCCCGGCGGAACTTGAACAGGCTCGGGCTGCTGGATCGCGTCAGCATGTATCTAAGGGATATTGAGCAGGGCATCGACGAGACGGGAATTCCGGCCGCGTTCCTCGATCTTCCGGAGCCAGAACGGTATCTGGTCCAAGTTCATCAGGCCTTGGCCAGCGGCGGAGTCCTCGGGGCAATCCTGCCGACCAGCAATCAGGTCAGCCGGCTGCTGGAAGCCCTGGAATTGCACTCCTTCGGCCTGGTCGATGTCTGTGAAATTCTGTTGCGCTTTTACAAGCCAGTGGCCGAGCGACTGCGGCCGGATGACCGGATGGTTGCCCACACAGGCTACTTGGTATTCGCCAGGGCGATCCAGGACGGCGAGGTGCTTCGGGGTACCAATCAAATGGCTGGCGGACCCCACGAACCTGGAGGTTCAATACCGCCAGCCGACGATCCCGGGACCAACCGTCCCGGTCTACTACTTCAAGCCGTATGAGGGAGAGCTGATCTGGGGAGTCACGGCCAGGATCACGAAGAGCCTACTGGAAGTGTTGTCCGAGATGGACGAATAGCTCACCGTTCTTCTTTTTCCTCCTCCTTCTCCGCGCCCTCCACCACCAGTCCTTCTTCCGCACCTTCCACTGCGGCCTCGACGCCCTCCTCCACTTCAACCGCCACCACAACCTCTGGGATCACTTCTTCAGCTTCGTAGATCACCCGAGCAACCAACTCGTTCAATTCGGTGAGGATGCGGACGTTTTCGCCCAGGAAGAGATCCGCAACAGTGATCGAGTCACCGATGTTGACCAATGACTCCAGGTCAACCGTGACCCGGTCCGGCAGGTCGGCCGGGAGCGCCTCGACCTCGATCGCGTACACTCCGGTAACGAGCATCCCACCCGCAGTTTTCGACGCCGGTGCCTCGCCGACCAATTCGATTGGGACCTCCGCGCGGATGCGGACATCCATCATCACCCTGAGAAAGTCCACGTGCAGCATCCTTCCCCGCAACGGATCCCGCTGGATTTCACGGACCAGCACGGGATGCGCTTGGTCGTCTACCTGGAGGTCAATTAAGGTCGAGCGGCTGGCGCGCGCCAGCAGCCGGCTCGCCGAGCGGCGGTCGAGCTCAATGGGCTGCGAGTCGATCCCCGCGCCATATAGAACGGCGGGGAGAATCCCGTCCCGTCGCAGCTGCCGGGTCTGTTTGCCCAGCACCGCTCGCCGTTTGGCCTCTAGCTTGATGTTCGTCATCTATTCCTCCCCACCCAACTCGACCGGCTAGCCACGCCTGCCGCGCAGCAGGCTACCTAGCAGGAAGAATGCTCCGCTGATCACGCCCGCGGCCAGGCCGGCTAGCAGCGCGCCACGTGTGTCCAGATAGGTCTCGACATCTCCGTGCACCTCACGAGCCAAGATGATCAGGCTCGGGCTGTTGCTCATTTGCACCTTGCCACCGATGACCAGACCCGCCCGCGAGTCTGTCAGTTCGGCTTGCTCGGAGATCGCCACGGCGGTGGCGGTTCCCTGGAGCGAGATACTTTCCCCTCTAACCCCGACCGCCGCCGACTGGAACAGCTCGATATCGTTCGCTTGCACGTGCCAGGCTCCGCCTTGCCGGACCGTCACGTTCTGGCCCGTGATCGTTCGTACCGCGCTCTGGCTGACGTGAACCTCATCCCCGCTTACATGCTCGACGACGCCCCCTTGGTGGTGGATGAGGTCGGGGGCTAGCTGTTCCTCTGAATCGCTCATCTGAACTCCTTCGAAGCGCAGAAAAAGGGGCGGTGACGCCCCAGCGCAGTATTGTAACG
>CAYHJH010000038.1:0-5267 GCA_964356605.1 uncultured Anaerolineaceae bacterium | reverse complement strand
CAGGGCACGGCCACCCATCCGGCCTTCCGGGCCTTCGACCTTGCGTTCAGCTTCGATCCCGACCCCACCGAGACCTGGTTCCCCCTGGGCGAGCCTATCGATACAGCGGTCGTGGATGGCCGGCTGGCAATCTGGGACACCGGCCCAATTAGCGATGGCAATTACCGCCTGCGTCTAAGGGTCCTGATCGACGGGGGCGAACCTCTGGTTGCGATCACTCGGGACCTGCGGGTCCGGAACTACACCCCAACCGAGGCACCTTCCGGGGCTGCACCTATCGCTGCGACCTCCGCGCCCGAACCCACACCGGCTCCGGAGGTCGAGCAGACCGACGCGCCTGCCCAGACCCGTCCGGATCTCTTCTCGCCTGCCTTGACCATCGGCGTCGTTGGCGGTGTCGCCCTGTTAGTGTTCCTCGGGGCCTACCAGCTAGTCGCTCCGCGGGCCAGGGCTTACGCCGGCTTCCTTCGGATGCGTCAAATGCACAAGCGGGCGGATCGGACTCGCAGGCGATGAGTGGAGTGACCTTGGTCGTCGGGTTGGGAAATCCTGGCCGGCATTATCGCCGCAACCGGCACAACGCCGGTTTCATGTTGATCGACCAGATGGCCAGCGAGTTCAAATTGCGGTTGGAGAGGAGCCACTCCGAATCGCTGGTGGCCGAAGGAACGTACGCTGATAAGCGCTTCGTGCTAGCCAAACCTCAGACGTACATGAATGAAACTGGCCGGGCAGTCGCGGCGCTGGTCAGATCCTACCGAGTCGAGCTCCCGGACCTTTTGGTGGCGTTTGATGACCTTGATCTGCCCTTGGGCATGCTCCGTATGCGACCCTTCGGCGGATCATCTGGACACCGTGGGATGGTCTCGGTGGCCAATCATCTTGGGGATCAGGGCTTCCCGCGCTTGCGCATCGGGATCGACCGTCCCTCGCCAAGGATCGACCCTGCCAGCTATGTGCTGACCGATTTCAAACCTCACGAATCGACCTTATTTACGGAGGCACTGGAGCGCGCCACCGATTGTGTGCGCCGATTCTTGGACGCGGGCATCGAGAAAGCGATGACCGATTGCAACACCCAACCGTCGGAATGATCGAACTGTCCTCGCTGCTCGACTTGATTCGCAGTCTTCCGGGCTACCAGGAACTGCACGGTTCGGCCGCTGATCGCTTGAGTCACAGCCGGCACATCCCTTTGCTGGCCGCCGCGAGGCCGCCGCTGGCCGCCGCGTTGGCCACAGATATCCATGCGCCGCTGCTGCTGATCTCCCCTCGCGCCGATCGGGTGCTGACTCTTTCACAAGAGCTCTCATTCTGGGCGCCATCCGCTGAAGTCATCACTTTTCCTGAGCCGGATCCGCTCTTCTACGAAGCACTGCCGTGGGGCGTGCGCACTCGTCAGCTCCGCGCAGCGACCCTCACCAGACTCGCGAACCCAGACAAGCTGCATCCCCTCATCATCCTGACCACGGCAAGAGCGGTCATGACCCGGACCCTTTCGCCTGAGCAATTCGCCACCAACACCCACGATCTGGACCTGGGCGCATCCATCCAACTCAGCGAGTTCCTAGAGTTCCTGTTAGCCGCTGGCTACGAGGCCGAGAGCATTGTGACCGAGCGCGGCCAATTCAGCCGACGAGGAGGAATTCTGGATCTTTGGCCTGTCGCCGCGGCCGAGCCGGTCCGGGTCGAGCTCTTCGGTGACCAGGTCGAGTCGATCCGGCAGTTTGAACCCGCCAGCCAGCGTTCGGCGGAGCCGATCGAGAAAGTCCGGGTCGGCCCTGCTCGCGAGGGCCTTCCGGCCTATTACCAGCAGGCCGAAAGCCCGAGTCCGGCTCCTGGCAATGCAGGCCCGATCTTGGAATTCTTTCTGCCGTCGATGAGTACCATGCCGCACACGCTGCTCGATTTCCTTCCTCCCGGAACCGTGGTGCTGGCCGAGGATTTGGCCGGCATCGAGGCGGTCGTGCATGAGTTGGAGGCGCAAGCGCTCGAATTACGCGGCAAACTCACTGAATCGGGGGAACTCGCTCCTGAAAGCCCACGACCGTACTTGACCCTGGACGAGATCCTCGACTGCCTCGAGCGGCAGGCCGCAATCAATCTGGGAATGGCGTCCTCCACATCCTTGGAGGGCGAGAACCTTGGAGAGGCTTTCTCACCGGGGCCGCGTTTCGGGGGTCAGCTTCGCCCGCTCTTAGAGCACCTCTCCGAACGCCGGCTGGCACACGAGAGTTGCATCGTGGTCAGCCGGCAGGCCTCTCGGCTGGTCGACCTCTGGGCGGAGCACGATTCGCCCCGACCACTCCTGGAGCGACTTCCGCAAGCGCTTACTCCCGGAGAGTTGTATCTGATGCAGGCGGCGCTCTCCGAGGGTTGGACTCTCTCACTTCCCGATGGCGCCCGCTATCACCTGCTCACCGATGCAGAGATCTTTGGTTGGTCCAGGCCTGAGCTGCGGCGCCGACCCCGCTCCCGCGGGCCGGCTCCCGAATCGGCCTACGCAGACCTGACGCCAGGCGACCCGGTCGTTCACGTGGACTACGGAGTCGGAATCTTCCAGGGTCTGGTCGCCCGCACGCTGGAGGGAACCGAGCGCGAATACTTGCTGCTCACCTATGAGGCCGGCGATCAGCTGTATGTTCCGATTCACTCTGCCGATCGGATTACCCGCTATGTGGGAGTAGACGGCGGAGCTCCTAAGCTTTCCCGGCTGGGATCCGCTGACTGGGAGCGGGTGCGCTCCCAGGCCAGCAAGGCGGTGGAAGAGATCGCCCGCGAGCTGCTCGATCTCTATGCCCGCAGAATGGCCGCCATCGGCCATTCCTTCTCCAAAGACACTGCCTGGCAGCGCGAGCTGGAAGCCTCATTCCCGTATATCGAGACGGAAGACCAGGTCTTGGCTCTAGAGGCCGTGAAAGCCGACATGGAGCGAGACCGGCCGATGGATCGGTTGATCTGTGGGGACGTGGGCTATGGGAAAACCGAGGTGGCGCTGCGGGCTGCGTTTAAGGCGGTCATGGACGGGAGGCAGGTCTGTTTGCTGGTGCCCACGACCATTCTGGCGCAGCAGCACTTCCGCACATTCCAGCAGCGCGTGGCGGCCTTCCCTATCGAGCTGGAGATGCTCTCCAGATTTCGGAGCAAGGCCGAGATCAAGCAAATCCTGGAACGAATGGAGGCCGGTCAGATCGACATCGTGATCGGAACCCATCGACTGCTCCAGAGAGATGTTCGTTTCAAAGATCTCGGTTTGCTGATCATCGACGAAGAACAGCGCTTCGGTGTAACTCACAAAGAGTATCTCAAGGAGCTGCGGACGGAAGTTGACGTGCTCACCCTCACTGCAACGCCGATCCCGCGCACGCTGTACATGGCACTGACCGGGGTGCGGGACATCTCCACGATCGATACCGCGCCGGAGGACCGACTGCCGGTTGTCACCCAGGCTGGCCCCTATGATCCGTCTCAGGTCAGGCAGGCAGTGCTGCGCGAGCTCGATCGCGGCGGCCAGGTCTTCTTTGTGCATAACCGCGTGCACTCCATACCGATCGTGCTGCGGCGCCTCCAACGTCTGCTGCCGGAGGCGAGGGTAGAGGTCGCTCACGGGCAGATGCCCGAACGCCAACTGGCCGAAATCATGTCGGCTTTCACCGCCGGTGAGGTTGACGTATTGCTCAGCACCTCGATCGTTGAGTCCGGGCTGGATATCCCGAATGCCAACACGTTGATCATCGATCGCTCCGACCAATTCGGCTTGGCACAGCTCTACCAACTGCGCGGCCGGGTCGGTCGCGGCGCGGTGCGGGCCTACGCCTACTTCTTCTACCATCCCGGGTTCAAGTCGACCCCGGAGGCGCTCAAGCGCCTGGAGATCATCGGCGAGAACACCCAGCTAGGGTCCGGATACAGCATCGCGCTGCGCGACCTGGAGATGCGGGGGGCAGGGGACCTGCTGGGAGTACGTCAGCACGGGCAAATCGCCGCGATCGGCTTCCATTTCTACACCCAGCTCTTGGCCGAAGCCGTACGCCGGCTGAGGGGCAGACGCGAATCGTTTGACCTTCCGGTCGCAGGACCTCCCCCGCAAGTTTCCATCGAGCTACCGCTGTCCACCGCACTGACCAGCGAATACGTCCCGGACCGGAAGCTGCGGCTGCAGCTGTACCGAAGACTGGCGGGACTCCGTTCGCTGGACGAGGTGGATCAAGTGGGGGTGGAGTTGGAGGACCGGTTCGGCGAGCCGCCAGAAGAAACAGACAATCTTCTCTACCAGCTGCGGGTCAAGATCCTCGCGGCCCAGAGTCAGGTCACCGCAGTTTCGTCCGAGAATGGCAAGATCTTGCTGCAGCTCTCACCCGGCTCTGAACCGGTCGATCCGATTTTCCTTGGCGATGATGTTCGGGGAAGCAAGCGAGGGATTTGGCTGACAGCCAGCAATTGGCGGGTCCGACTGCTTGAAGTCCTGCACGAGTTGGCCGAGGATTCGCGCGCGGCTTAATCGGGCGAAGTGGGTCTTAGATCTCCCCTCGGTACTGAACCAGAACGGCAAGATAGGGTTGCCCATTAACGTACTCGATCCCTAGGGCCCAAGTACGCCAGTTCAGGCTGCTGGCCGCAGGAGCCGGCCGGTGGAAAGCGATGTAGTTCAGGTTCTCGTATTCGGGCGGCCAGACGACTTCCTGAGCCGTGTTCCCTGCCGCGAGGCTGTTGCAGCTGAACGCCGGCGCCACTGTGAACACGTCTTCAAGCTGCGGGAGCACGACTTGGCCAAAGCTGCCTTCGATCGCTAGCCCGCTGTCCCGATTGACTCCCCAGTTGAGCACTTTGGGATCGTCGAAAAACCGGGTGAGTTCCCCAAGCTCAAAGACCACTTCGGGATTCCACCAGTCGTGCCGGAAGATCAGCCCCCGTTTGGGGCTCGCCAGCTGAGCCAGCTGGACTCCGTCTTTGTTCTGCAATGCCAGGATAAAGCGGTTCGCCAGGTCAACCGGGCGGGGATCGGCGCAGAAGTCCTGCGCAGGCACATCCTCGGTCAAGTTCCACCCGTTGACCCAACCAGAACCCCCTTCCGGCAGAAATATCTCGACCCAGGTTGAGCTTCCGAGAAGTGTGATTGCCCCAGACACGCCGAGACCCCGCTGGTCAGCCGGCAAACTGGCCACTGCCATACTGCTGATCCCGGCCGGTTGGCGGACCTCCAGGTTACCTTGCGCCCATACGACCGCGTAGGCGAATTCAGGCGAGGCCTGGATCGTGGCGAGGGG
>CAYHJH010000037.1:7024-11230 GCA_964356605.1 uncultured Anaerolineaceae bacterium | reverse complement strand
GCCAAGCGGTCTAGCGGCGGAAAGATCACGTCTTCGCGGAGCGCGGACAAACCGGGCAAGTCGTCGAAGGGTGCACCCTGAGCTTGTCGAAGGGGACGCGAACGCGAGCGTCGAGGTCAAAGGCTGACTGATGTGGAAGGCTCCCGGGTGGTCGTCCTCGGACTGGCCCGCCAGGGGAAGGTGCTGGCCCGATACCTGTCCGAGCGCGGGGCCCGGGTCGTGGTGAGCGATCTGAAAAGCGAGAGCGAATTGACTGCTGAGATGCAGGAGTTGGAAGACACCTCGGTGGAGTTCGTGCTGGGCGGACACCCGCCCGAGCTGCTCGAAGAGGCAGACCTGCTGTGCCTTTCCGGCGGTGTTCCCGCCGATCTGCCGCTGGCACGGCAGGCCCGCCTTCAGGGCATCCGCCTGGCGAACGATTCGCAGCTTTTCCTGGAGGCCTGCCCGGCGCCAGTGATTGGAATCACAGGTTCCGCGGGAAAGACGACCACCACCGAGTTGGTCGGGCGCATGGCCCGAGCCGCGGTGCGAGGAACCGATCGTCAGGCCTGGGTGGGCGGCAACATCGGGCGTCCCTTGCTCGCCGAATTGGAACACATTCAACCCGACGATTTCGTGGTGATGGAGCTCTCCTCCTTTCAATTGGAACTGGTGACGTCCAGCCCCCCTATCGCGGCCGTGTTGAACGTGACGCCCAATCACTTGGACCGGCACGGCACCATGGAAACCTACACCGCTGCCAAGTCCAACATTCTCGCCAACCAGAGTCCGACCGATGTGGCCGTGCTCGGGCGTGAGGACGCCGGCGCCTGGGCGCTGCGTGAGCAGGTGCGCGGACGGCTGATCAGCTTTGGCGTCCGGCCATCTCCGGACAATGGCACGTACATCGAAGGTGGCGAACTGCGCTCGTTAGCGGACGGAACCGAGCGCCGGTTGTTCCCGGCCGAGGCCATCTCGCTGCGCGGTGCTCACAATCTGCTGAACGTGCTGGCCGCCTGCGCCGTCGCGGCCGCTGCCGAGATCGAGCCGGAGGCGATGCAGGCCGGCGTGCAGGGCTTCACCGGCGTCGAACACCGCCTGGAGTTTGTGCGCCGGTTGCGCGGCGCCGATTGGTACAACGACTCGATCGCCACCGCCCCGGAAAGGACGATCGCGGCCATTCATTCATTCGGCGAACCCATCGTGCTCATGATCGGTGGCCGCGACAAGGGCCTGCCCTGGGGCGAGCTGATTCGGCTGATCCAGGTCCGGGTGGAACATCTGGTGCTCTTCGGGGAGCTCGGGCCGATGATCGAGCAGCAGCTCAGCGATGCCCCGCCAAACGAGCGGCCCTATTCCATCGTCGTGGTCGGTGGGCTGGAGCAGGCCGTGGCTGCCGCGGCCAATGTGGCGGGCGAGGGGGACGTGGTCTTGCTCGCCCCGGGCGGCACCAGCTACGACGAGTTCGTCGATTTCGCCGTCCGAGGCGAGCGCTTCAAGCAGTTGGTGGAGGCGCTGTGAGACAGAGCTTGCAGCGGGTGATTTCGAACCTCGACCCGTGGCTGCTGATGCTGGTCGGGGCAATGTTGGCGTTGGGCCTGGTAATGGTGTATTCGGCCAGCTGGGACGTCTCCTGGCGCCTGTATGAGGACGCCAATGCTCTCTTCCGCCGCCAGCTAGTGAACCTGGCCTACGGGCTGCTGGTGATGGGGGCCGCGACGTTCGTGCCGCTGCGCTGGTTGCGAAAGCTGGCGCTGCCGGTCATGGTGCTGAGCATCTTGGCCCTGCTGCTGGTGCTGGTGATCAACCCCGCCGGCGCCCCACGCCGCGCGATCCTGGGCGCCTCCGTACAACCGTCCGAATTGGCCAAGCTGGCGCTAATCGTTTACCTGGCGGTCTGGATGGAATCCAAGGGCGGGCGGGTCTCGTCGTGGGAATATGGCTTCCTGCCGCTGATGATGATCATCGGATTGGTCGGCGGGCTGATCCTGCTCCAGCCCGACCTCAGCGCGGTGCTCACGATCGCGGTCGTCGCGCTGATCATGTTTTACCTGGCAGGCAGCCGGGCCTCCCAGACATTGCTCATTGCCGCCGGAAGCGGCATCGTCGGATACCTGCTGGTGCGGGTCAGCAACACCGGCCGGGCGCGCTGGGACGATTACCTGGCCGGGCTGGTGGACATCGAGAAGGCCTCCTACCACGTTCAACACTCGCTGCAGGCGTTCTTTGCCGGCGGATTGATTGGACGAGGGCTGGGAGCCAGCCGCGAAAAGTTTGGACTGCTCCCGGCCCCGCACACCGACAGCATTTTCGCGGTAGTGGGCGAGGAGCTCGGCCTGGCGGGCGCGCTATTTGTGCTGTTGCTCTTCTTGGCGTTGTTGCGGCGCGGGTTCAAGATCTCTTCACAGGCCTCCGACCGGCTGGCCTCGTTGCTGGCTGCAGGGGTCACGTTCTGGATCGGGGTGGAGGCATTCATCAACATGTCGGTGCTGTTGGGCATGCTGCCTTTCGCGGGCAACGCCCTTCCTTTCTTTAGCTTCGGCGGCTCGAGCCTGGTTGCCAACCTGGCCGGGGTCGGCCTGCTGCTGAACGTCTCGCGACAATCGACACTTAAGCCTGAGAAGACATACCTTGCGACTATTGGTATCGGCCGGGGGGACCGCCGGCGGCGTGTATCCCGCCTTGGCCGTCGTCCACGCGCTCAGCGGGCAGGCTGACGTGCTCTGGATCGGCGGGCAAGGCGGTATGGAGGAACAGCTCGTGCCGCGAGCCGGGCTGCGATTCGAGGCCATACCGGCAGCCGGTGTGCACGGCGTTGGGCTCCGCGCGTTGCCGCGCAACCTGCAGCAATTGACCCGCGGCTATCGGGCCGCGCAGAGGTTCCTGAACGATTTCCGGCCGGAGGTGATGTTGCTGACCGGTGGCTATGTTGGCGTGCCGGTGGCACTGGCCGGCAAGAAAGTGCGAAAAGTAGCTTACGTTCCGGATCTGCAGCCGGGGTTGGCGCTGCGGCTGATCACCCGCTTTGCCGACACGGTGGCAGTCACCGCGCCGGAGGCGCGCCAAAAATATGGAAGCAAACGAGTCGTTGTGACCGGATATCCGACTCGCCCCGAGCTGCGGCCGATGGAAAAACGCGATGCCAGACGAGTGCTAGGCCTGGATCCGGATCGCATGGTGCTGTTGGCGTTCGGCGGCAGCCGCGGGGCGCATTCAATCAACCAGACTGTGTGGCACGTCCTGCCGGGTCTGCTGGATCTCGCACAGGTGATCCATCTCACCGGCGAGCTGGACTGGCCGCAGGTGGCGTCGGTGCAGGCCGAGCTGCCCGAGCGTCTGCAGGGCAGGTACCACCCGCACGCCTACCTGCATGAGCAGATGGGGCTGGCGCTGGCGGCTGCCGATCTGGCAGTCTCGCGCGCCGGAGCCTCGTCGTTGGGCGAGTTTCCGCTTTTTGGGCTCCCGGCGGTTCTGATCCCTTACCCGCACGCCTGGCGCTACCAACGCGTGAATGCCGATTATTTGGCGGCCCATGGGGCCGCGGTTCGGATGGACGACCAGAGTTTGGCACGAGACCTGCTACCGGAAGTGCGGAAGTTGCTTCAGGACCCGCCCCGTCTGGAACGCATGGCCGAGGCCATGCGGGGCCTGGCGCGGCCCGGAGCGGCGCAGGCGATCGCGGCCGAGTTGGAGAGGGGCGCCTGACTTGATCAGCCTGACGGTCCTGTTCGGCCTGCTGGTCATCCTGTTTGGCGTGATCGGCGCCATGCGGGGGTGGGCCAAAGAGCTGCTGGTCACAAGTGCGGTGGTGCTGGGATTGTTCGTGAACAGCATTTTGGCGACCTACATCCTGTCGTACCGGGTCGCGCTGGAAGCGCAGCCGACTGCGACCGGATTCACGATCCGCAGCGTGCTGCTGTTGATGCTGGCATTCTTCGGCTACCAGACACCCAAGATCCAGGCGCTGCAGCCGAAGCTGGCGCGGGAGCGCGTTGAGGAGATGCTGCTGGGGCTCATTATGGGCCTGTTGAACGGCTACCTGATAGTGGGTTCGCTCTGGTTTTACCTGCACCAGGCGGGCTACGGGATCACGAGCCTGGTCGTCCCTCCAGACGGGCCGTTGGCGGAGCAAGTGACTGCACTCATGGCGTACATGCCGCCGGAGTTATTGCCCATCCCGCACATCTTCTTTGCGGTGGGTGTGGTGTTCGTCTTCATCATCGTTGT
>CAYHJH010000037.1:5163-6924 GCA_964356605.1 uncultured Anaerolineaceae bacterium | reverse complement strand
GTGGGAATCGGAGGGGCGGGGTTGTCTGCCATTGCGAGGGTCTTGTTGGAACGAGGTGAACGGGTGACCGGTTCGGACCGGACGAACACTCCCTTCGCCGCGGCGCTGGCAGCCGATGGCGTGGCGATCACGATCGGGCACCGCCCAGAGGCCGTCGCAGGCGCGGACTTGGTAGTCGCCTCGTCGGCGATCCCGGCAGATAACCCGGAATTGGTGGCCGCGGAAGCGACCGGCATCCCGGTCCTACGGCGCCCGGCCTTTCTCGGCGAGCTGGTGGCTGGCTTCCAGACCATCGCCGTGGCCGGCACTCATGGCAAGACCACGACCACCGCGATGATCGCCTGGATCTTGAGCCAGGCCGGGCTGGAGCCGAGCTTCATCGTCGGAGGGATCCCGGCTGACTTTGGAGTGAACGCCCGGCACGGCGCTGGCCGTCACTTCGTGATCGAGGCCGATGAATACGATCGCACCTTCTTGGGTTTGCAGCCTTTCCTGGCGGTCGTCACAAACGTCGAGCACGACCATCCGGACTATTACCCGACCGACGCGGAATTCCGGCAAGCCTTCGAGCAGTTCGTGAAGCAGGTTCAGGAGACCTTGATTGTTTGTCTGGACGATCCCGGTTCGGCCGCGCTGAATGTCCCCGGTCTGCGCCGGATCACCTATGGCCTGAGTCCAGCCGCCGAATGGCGGGCAGAGGAGATCCGAGAGAACGGCGCCGGTGGACTCGACTTTCTGGCGCTGCGCGGGGAAGAGCTGATGGGGCTGGTGCGACTGCGGCTGCCCGGGGAGCACAACGTGCGGAACGCGCTCGCCGCTCTGGCCGCGGTCGATCAGTTGGGCGTCGGATTCGGCGCAGCCCGCTCGGCGCTGGCGAGTTTTCGTGGGGTGGGTCGGCGATTTGAGATCCTCGGCCAGAGCCAGGGCGTGACCGTGATCGACGACTATGCCCATCACCCGAGCGAGATCGAGGCTACGCTGGCGGCCGCCCGGCAGCGGTTTCCGGCAGGGGACCTGTGGGCGGTATTCCAGCCGCATACCTACAGCCGCACGAAGACCTTCGCGGATCGTCTGGCGACTTCGTTCAGCAAGGCGGATCATGTGATCGTGCTCGAGATCTACGCGGCGCGCGAGGCGCCCGACCCAACGGTGAGCGCGGAGCGGCTGGCGCGGCAGATCAAGGCAAGAGACGTTCGTTTTGTTTCCGAGCTGGTGCGAGCGGCGGAGCAACTGATCGCGGAGGTCAAACCCGGATCGGTGGTAGTCACGCTCAGCGCCGGCGACGGGGATCAGGTTGGGAGGCTCGTATTAGAGAGCCTCGAATCGGAAGCGAGAGGAGAGTTGCATGACTGAGTCAAACACTACGCGGCGAGTCCTCGAGCAGGATCGCAAGGTGCAGTTGAAGATGCGCATCGCGCTCAAGCGGCTCCATGGGCAGATGCCGTCCCGGCCGTTGATCCTGGACCCGGATGGCATGCCCGAGCCGGAAGCGCTCGGCCGCCTAATCGCCAAAGTCCGCAAGCTGTGATCCTTGCCTGTCGACACGGCCGAGCAGCTTCGTCAGGCGTTCCCGGAGGGGCTGCAGGAGAACGCCCCGCTCGCGCAGTACACCGCGGCGCGGATTGGCGGACCGGCGGAATTCCTGCTGACCGTTCGGTCGGCGGATGGGTTGGAAGCCGCCGCGCGGCGGCTGTGGGAGATGCAGGTTGAGTTTCGAATTCTGGGAGGCGGATCGAACGTGTTGATCGCGGACGCAGGCGT
>CAYHJH010000037.1:0-5063 GCA_964356605.1 uncultured Anaerolineaceae bacterium | reverse complement strand
TGGGCCGAGTCCGGCGCCAGCCTCGGCGGAATCGCCCGCCGGGCGGCCGAGCGCGGGATGTCCGGACTGGAGTGGGCGGCAACCGTGCCCGGCAGCGTTGGCGGCGCGGTGGTCGGCAACGCCGGCGCACACGGCGGTGACACGGCCGGTTCGCTCGATCGGGCCGGAATCCTGCACCGCGAGCACGGGCGCCGCGAATGGGGAGTGGATGAGCTGGGGTTTGGGTATCGAACCAGCTGGCTGAAACGGAATCCGGGGCAGGCGGTGGTCCTGAACGGAGGTTTTCGGCTGGAGCAGTCGAATACTGAATCGGTGCGCGCCAAGCTGGCAGAGTTCAACGAATACCGGCAGCGCACCCAGCCGACCGGCGCCAGCCTTGGTTCGATGTTCCAGAACCCGCCAGGCGATCATGCCGGCAGGCTGATCGAGGCGGCTGGACTCAAGGGCGCGCGGCGAGGAGAAGTCGAGATCAGTACGCTGCATGCCAACTTCTTCGTCAACCGCGGCGGTGGCCGGGCGAGCGACGTCTACGCGCTGATCCAGCTGGCTCGCCAGACGGTGTCTGAGCGGTTCGGCGTGGAGCTTGAGCTAGAGATCGAGCTGGTGGGGAATTGGGAACGGCATGCCTAAGCTCCGCCTTGCCGTTTTCTTCGGCGGGCGATCTGGGGAACACGAAATCTCGTTAATGTCGGCCCGGTCGGTGCTTGGGGCGCTGGATCGAGGAAAGTACGAAGTGTATCAAGTCGGGATCACACATGCGGGAAGCTGGCTGAGCGGCGAGGATGTCCTCGGCGGCTTTGAGCGCGAGGACTTTGAGGGCCTGCAGCCGGTCACGATATTGCCGGGGCCCGGTGGGCCCGGCCTGTATGCCCGCGGGAAGAGCGGAGTGCTCGAGGAGATCACACCGCTCGACCTGGCCTTCCCCGTGCTGCACGGCAGCTTCGGCGAGGACGGGACGATTCAAGGGCTGTTTGAGATGGCGGACCTTCCCTATGTCGGAGCCGGCGTGCTGGCCTCGGCCGTGGCGATGGACAAGGGGCTATTCAAAGAAGTGATGCAGTCGCGCGGCATTCCGGTGCTTGAAGGGTTGGTACTCAATACGACCGAGCTGGAGACCGACCTCGACCGGGCGCTCGAACGAGCCGAGTCGGTGGCTGGCTATCCACTGTTCATTAAGCCGGCCAACCTGGGCTCTTCGGTGGGAATCAGCAAGGTGCGCAGCCGATCGGATTTGATGGAGGGCCTGATGGAGGCCGCGCAATACGACCGGCGGGTGCTGGTGGAGCGGGGCATCGAAGCCCGCGAGATTGAGGTCAGCGTGCTTGGAAACGAGGAGCCGGAGGCCTCCGTGCCGGGCGAGATCGTCCCCAGCGACGAATTCTACAGCTACCGCGCCAAGTACCTGGATAACCGCTCGGAGCTGCACATCCCGGCGCCGATTGACGAGCAGACCACCGAGGAGGCGCGGCGAATATCGATCGAGGCCTACCAAGCGATCGATGGGGCGGGGATGGCTCGGGTCGATTTGCTGCTGGATAAGGCGACCGGTCGACTCTACCTGAACGAGATCAACACCATCCCGGGATTCACTCGCATCAGCATGTATCCCAAACTGCTGGAAGCGAGTGGGATCTCCTATCCGGAATTGATGGACCGATTGATTGAGCTGGCCCAGGCGCGGCACGCCCAGAAGCAGAAGTTGGTGCGCAGCTACGAGGGCGCAGCATGAGCGAGAGTCTCAGGCGGAGGGAGCGGAGATGGCTCTGGTAGGCCGGGCGCTCGGCCGAACGCGAACGCGGGCCGAAGAGGCCCGTCGGCGCAGGGCACGGATCCGGCACCAAGCCGAGGGGGATCGTCGACCGCCGCTGCGGGGAGCCACGCGACCGCGTCGGCGGAGGACGCTGTCCTTGCCGGTCGAGATGGGCGCGGAGCTCAGCCTTCCGGCGCTCCCCTCGATTCGGTTCGGTCCACGGGCCACCAGCGCGGTGCTGTTAGCTCTCTGGAGCCTGACGGTCTACGGCGCCTGGACGAGCGGCCGATTTGAAGTCGGCCAGGTGGCCATCGAGGGGGCCAAGCTGCTGACCGAGGCGCAGATCCGGTCAATCGCCCGGCTGCGCGACCTGCCCTCCTTCGCAGTTGATCCGCAGGCGGTCAAAGAGCGGCTCGAATCTCACGCCGAGATCGACGCGGCCGAGGTGCGGGTGCGCTGGCCGGCGACCGTGATGATTCGAGTGCAGGAACGCCGACCGATCCTGGAATGGAAGGACGGCACGAGAGTGTGGTGGCTCAACGCCGCGGGGGTGGCTTTCATCCAACGCGAACCCGTCCCCGGGCTGGTGCGGGTGGTCTCTGAAGAACCGGTGCTGCAGATCGACGATAACGCGCTGCTGCCGGCCGTCGCGCCGCAGGTGTTGTGGGAGGCGGTGTCGCTTGCCGAGCGGATGCCCCACCTCGGGGACCTGACCTACAGCCGCACGCACGGGCTGGGTTTCGAAGACCCGCGCGGTTGGCATGTTGTCGTGGGCCAGGGCGGCGATCTCGAGGCGAAATTGCGGTTGTATGAAGCCTTGGCTGTGGTCCTGGAAGAGCGTGAAGAGCGGGTCGAGCTGATCAGCGTCGAGGATCTCTCCTCGCCGTATTACAAGCTGACGAGGTGAGCGTGCCAACTCTGATTGGTACTGACGAGACCGTCTTTGTCGGGCTGGACATTGGGACCACCAAGGTGTGCCTGCTGGTCGGCCAGCTTTCCGAGGAGCGCCGCTTGCGCGTGATCGGCGTCGGAATCGTGCCGTCGATGGGGATGCGCAAGGGAGGGGTGGTCAACCTGGAGGCGCTCACAAAGGCCATCGAGATGGTTAAGGACAAGGCTGAGCGCACCTCGGGCTATGAGATCACTTCGGCGCTCGTCAGCCTGTCCGGCGGGCAGATCGAATCGTTGAACAGCCGCGGCATGGCCGGAATTACCGGTCGTACGATCGGCTACGACGACGTCTCCCGGGCCCTCGACGCGGCCCGCTCGATCGCGATCCCGTTCAACCGCGAGCTGGTGCACGTGCTGCCGCGCGGTTTCGTCGTCGACGGTCAGGATGGGATTCGCTCGGCGATTGGCATGTATGGCTATCGTCTGGAGGTCGAGACGCACCTCGTCACCGCCAGCACCACGGCCATTCGTAATCTGGAGAAATGCGTCGAGGCGGCCGGCCTGGCCGTGGATGGATACGTGCTTTCGTCGCTGGCCGCCGGGGAGCTGGTGCTCACCGAGACCGAGCGGGAGATGGGCGTAGTGGTGTGCGACATCGGAGGCGGGACCTGCGACATCGCCGTGTACATCGAGGGAGCCTCCTGGCACACATCAGTGATCCCGGTCGGCGGCGATCTCATGACCAGCGACATTGCGCAGGGTCTGCACCTGCCGCCGGAGACGGCCGAGTCGCTTAAGCTGCGGCATGGAACCTGCCGCGTGCCGCCCGGGGATCACGAGCAGCTAGTGACCGTGCGGCCGTTCGGTCAGGGAAGCACGGTGCAGGTGCGCCTCGCCGACCTGGCGGAGATTCTCGAGCCGCGGGCGGAGGAGCTCTTTGGCCTGGTGCGCCAGGAGATCAAGCGCTCCGGGTACGATGCCTTGCTGCCTGCCGGCGTAGTGCTTACAGGTGGCGCCAGTCGGCTGCCGGGAATCGATCTGGTGGCGGGTGACGTATTGCAACTGCCCGTGCGCAAGGGCCAGCCGGAGAACCTGCGCGGGCTGGTAGACAAGCTGTATGACCCGGCTTTCTCAGCCAGCGTCGGGCTGCTGCATTGGGCTCAGCTGCAAAGCGAGCACTTATTGTTGGATCATCGTTCGAATCACTGGCCGCGCTTCGAGTGGCGACGCGCGACGGAACTACTGAAGCGGTTGCTTCCCGGTTAGAAAACTAGAGTTTCGAAAAAGGTGCATCCTGAGCCTGCCGAAGGAACCCAGAGGAGGGTGACATGCAACTAGCACCACAGATCGAATCATTTGCTCGAATCAAAGTTGTTGGGGTCGGCGGCGCTGGCAGCAATGCCGTCAACCGGATGATCGAGGAGGGCCTGGCCGGCATCGAGTTCGTGGCCATCAACACCGATGCCCAGGCGCTCCTGCTCTCCAACGCACCCACCCGGGTGCGGATCGGAGACAAACTGACCCGCGGCCTGGGCGCTGGGGGCGATCCGGAGATCGGCAAGAAGGCGGCGGAAGAGTCGGCCGAGGATGTTTACGAGGTGCTGAAAGGCGCCGACATGGTCTTCATCGCCGCCGGGATCGGCGGCGGAACCGGAACCGGGGCCACGCCGGTCATCTCACAGGTCGCCAAGGAGATCGGCGCGCTGACGATTGGGGTGGTCACGCGACCCTTTACTTTCGAAGGCGCCAAGCGCGGTCAGGCGGCCGAAGCCGGGATCGAGATCTTGAAGGAAAAGGTCGACACATTGATCGTGATCCCGAACGACCGCCTGCTGCAGATCGCCGACAAGCGCGCCAGCCTGCAGCAGGCCTTTCGCCTGGCCGATGACGTGCTGCACCAGGGCATCCAGGGCATCAGCGAGCTCATCACTGTTCCGGGTCTGATCAACCTGGACTTCGCCGACGTGCGCGCGATCATGTCGGAGGGCGGGGCGGCGCTGATGGCGGTCGGTCGCGGCTCGGGCGAGGATCGGGCCCGGGTGGCCGCCGAGCAGGCCATTTCCAGTCACCTGCTCGACATCACCATCGATGGCGCTCGCGGCATCCTATTCAACGTGACCGGCGGGTCGGATCTGAGCCTGTACGAAGTGAATCAGGCGGCAGCCATCATCAAGGAGACCGCCCACCCGGACGTCAACCTGATCTTCGGCGCGGTGATCGATCCCAACCTGACCGACGAGCTGCGGGTGACCGTGATCGCAACCGGCTTCGACCGCTCCGGCGGTCCGAAGCGTGCTTCGGCGAAGTTGAAGAAGCTTACGCGGGCAGCAGCCCGGGAGCAGGCCGGAGCACACGCAGAGGGGATCCCGGTCGAGGAATTTGTCTCGCAGGCCTTCGACGTCAACGATCTGGACATCCCGGC
>CAYHJH010000036.1:7900-11569 GCA_964356605.1 uncultured Anaerolineaceae bacterium | reverse complement strand
CAGTTCAGCATGCCGGCGATTGACCCCAACAGGTTGCGACGCCAAATCGAGGAGCTGCGACTGCAGGTCGGCGACCCATCCGGCTTGAGGCGTTCCGTAGTCAGGCTAGTGGAAGAGTATTCTGATCGGACCCGCCGACAGGGCAGACGCGAATCTACTGTCCCCGGCTCGGTCCATCGGTCTGTGCTCCAAGCCTTGCAAGAGGCTCTGGCAAATGACCCCGACGCTGCCGCGCAGGCGGCGGAAGCGCTGTGGCGCGCAGAACCGACCGAAGCAAAGCTACTGGCAGCAGGATTGCTTGGACCGCAGCAAGGCAGTTTTGCAGCAGACGTAGCGGAACGTTGGGCGACGCAGGGTCCCCCGGCCAAGGTGATCGAAGCGCTCGGCGAGTTCGCACTGACAGGCTGGCGGCGTGTTGACCCTGGCGAGTTCCTTCAGAGGGCACAAACATGGCTTGGTGACCGGAACCGATTGCTGGCGCTCTACAGTCTCCGGTCCGCGGTCCGGGACCCTGAATTCGAGGATCTTCCGGCAGTCTTCCAGCTCTTAAGCGGTCTCGCGGGAGGGGTGCGAGGCGAATCGAAGCGAGCGTTTGTGCAACTGATTCATGCCCTGGAGGCCCGTGCGCCACGCGAGACGGCCCGTTTCCTTGATGAAGAATTGCAAACGGGAGATCCCAATCCGGCCTGGATGACGACGCTGCTTAGGGGGAGCACTGAGCGTTAGCCGCGCTAGGGTCGGGATGGTATAATGCGTCGTCCTTGGCAACAGGCAGGATACAAAAGAGAATCAGGGTGATATGGCACTAACCACAGAGGAAAAGAGCCAGGTGATTGGCGACTACCACCGGCATGCGAACGACACGGGGTCTCCCGAGGTTCAAGTCGCCATCTTGACACGCAAGATTGAGCATCTCACGGAGCATCTGAAGGTCCATTCCCTTGACGCCTCCTCCCGCCGTGGCTTGCTCAAGGCGGTCGGGCAGCGACGGCGACATCTGGCCTACCTAAAAGACCAGAATGCGGACGCCTATCTGACCCTTACGGACCGTTTAGGAATCCGTCGCAGGTGAGCTGAACGGATCGGAGAGCGGATGGACTCCACGGTTCATCTGCTCTTTTTTTTATGAAGAGGTCATACTGACCTCCTGCGTCTGAAAGTGATGCAGTAGCGAGATTGCCCGGAAGCAGGGTCGGGAATTGGAGCCTGGCCTTCAGGCCGAGAACTTGAAGGACACGCTCCAGTGCCTGACCCTCGCTGGCCCAGGGCCTGGAGGGTTTTGAATGTTAGGTCAAAAAGAGTTCCACGCGGTCGTGGGTGGCAAGACCATCACGATCGCCACCGGCGGCTTCGCTGTACAAGCGGGCGGCGCAGTGACTGTCCGGCAGGGCGACACGCTCCTGCTTGCGGCGGCCACCATGAGCCGCACGCCACGCGAAGGCCTCGACTTTTTCCCCCTCACTGTCGACTACGAGGAACGGATGTATGCCGGCGGCAAGATCCCCGGCTCGTTTTTCCGTCGGGAGGGCCGCCCGCCTGAGTCGGCGATCTTAATTGACCGGCTGACCGACCGGCCGCTGCGCCCACTCTTCCCGAAAGACATGCGTAATGACGTTCAGCTGATCTTGTATTCGCTGTCGTCGGATGGCGAGACCCCGATTGATGTCTTGGCCATCCTGGGCGCCTCGGCCGCTCTAACCATCTCCGACGTCCCCTTCGAGGGGCCGATCGGAGCACTGCGGGTTGGATTGGATGCGGAGGGTGAACTGGTCTTCAATCCGAGCTACCAGGAAGCGGAGACCAATGGGCTGGATCTGCGGATGGCCGGCACGCGCGACGCGATCATGATGGTGGAATGCAACGCCGACCAACATGATGAGCCGCGCATCATCGCAGCCCTGGAGGCCGGCCACAACGCCATGCTGCCGTTGATCGAAGTTCAGGAACAAATGCGGGCTGAACTCGGCAAGCCAAAAGGCGAATACACCTCTTTCGCCCTGAGTGGCGAGCTCGAAAGCGCGGTCACGGCCTGGGCAGGAGAGCGGTTCTCAGACCTGACGGCCACGACATATGCCAAGTCCGGGTTCTATGATGCGGTGCGGGATCTTCAGAAACAGGCTGCTGAGGCGCTGCCGGACTTGGATCCCACCGATATCAATGGATACGTGTGGAGCAAAGTGAAGAGCGGCGTACGCGACCGGATCATGGATCACGGTGTCCGAATCGACGGTCGGGGCCCGGACGAAATCCGTCAGCTCAATGTGCAAGTGGACCTCAGTCCGCGAGCGCATGGCTCCGGCCTGTTTGAGCGCGGGGAGACCCAGGTGCTTACGTTGTCGACCTTGGGAACTCCGCGCGAGAGCCAGGAGCTGGATATCCTCGCGCCGGTCGAAATGAAGCGATACATGCATCACTACAACTTCCCTCCATTCTCGACCGGCGAGACCCGACCGTTGCGCGGTGCCTCCCGGCGCGACATTGGTCACGGCGCGCTGGCGGAACGAGCGCTGCTGCCGGTGTTACCGAGTAAGGACGAGTTTCCTTACACCATGCGTTTGGTCTCGGAGGTGCTCTCCTCCAACGGATCCACCTCCATGGCTTCCGTCTGCGGTTCGACCCTGGCCCTGTTGGACACGGGCGTCCCGATCAAGGCCCCGGTGGCCGGGATCGCGATGGGATTGGTGAAGGACGGGGACCGATACACCATCCTGACCGATATCCTGGGCATCGAGGATCAGCTGGGCGACATGGATTTCAAGGTCGCCGGAACTCGTAAGGGCATCACGGCCTTGCAGATGGACATCAAGATCAAGGGACTCTCGCCGCAGTTGATGTCCGAGGCCTTGGACCGGGCCCGGCAGGCACGGCTGGCCATTCTGGACAAGATCGAGCAGCTCATGCCGCAGCCGCGGGCGGAACTCAAACCACACGCCCCGCGCATGACCGTCATCCACATCAATCCGGAAAAGATCGGGGCGGTGATTGGGCCGGGAGGCAAAGTGATCCGGGCCATCCAGGACGAAACTGGCGCTCGGATCGATATCGAGGACGATGGCACGATCTACATTGCCTCTACAGAAGGCGCGGGGGCTGAGGAGGCTCGAAAGCGGATCGAGGGGCTCGTCGAAGAAGCCGTGGTCGGCCGGATCTATACAGGAAGGGTTGTTCGAACTACTGAGTTCGGAGCCTTCGTCGAGATCTTACCCAACACCGACGGCCTGGTCCATATATCCCAGTTGGCGTCCGAGCACATCGAAAAGGTTGAGGACGTCGCCAGGGTGGGGGACGAGATCACCGTCATGGTGACCGACATTGATCCAGCCGGGAAGGTCCGGCTGTCACGCACGGCCGTGCTGGAAGGCTGGAGTCCGGAGGAGGCAATGCAGCGCGACCGTCGACCACCCCCGCGCAGCGGCGGCGGCGACCGCGGGCGTGGCCGTGGCGACAGGAATCAATCCTCGGGGGACCGCGGGCGTGGTCCCCGATCGGGGCGGTAGGCGAATACCCCAAGCCCCCGCGTGTGCGGGGGCTTTTTTTCTTGTTTGACACCGCAATTCGCATCACGAGACCGAAAGTTTGCTAGGTCTCAACCGTTCAGATACAATCGCTGAATGAGCAGCGCCCTCTCCCGACCAAGATGGTCGCCCACGACCAAGGCGCTGGTGGCCA
>CAYHJH010000036.1:0-7800 GCA_964356605.1 uncultured Anaerolineaceae bacterium | reverse complement strand
TGGCCATCGGGCTGCATGTCCTGTTCACCCAAATCGATCTCAATTACCTGATCCCGCGCATCATTGGCCGCCGGATTCAATTGCATCCGCTGGCCATCATCCTGGGGATCATCGCTGGCGCCTCGGTCGCCGGGGTGCTCGGCATCGTGCTGGCTGCTCCGGCCATTGCCACCGCGCGGGTCTTGGTTCGTTATCTGTTCGCAAATTTGCTTGACGCAGAACCCTTCCCTGAGCCGCAAGGGATTCCAGGTTGAATCTGTGAGCGAGATCAAAGCCGAGCTGGCTGAGCAGGTCGAAGCCGCCCGAACTCGCGCCGCGAACTCTCCTGGCTGGCAGCCCGGAACCCGGCTGGCCGTCGGCGTGCTGATGATCATCCTGCTGTCCCTGCTGCTGTACCGACTGCGGCAGCTGTTGGCACCGGTCATTCTGGCGCTGCTGCTTGCCTATATTCTTTACCCGGTCGTACGGCGGCTGGAAAAGCGGCTTGGATCCCGGCGCGGACTCGCGGTGGGGCTGGTATATGTGGTCATCCTGCTATTGCTCGGGGGCACGACCACCGGGATCGGCATCGCCTTCTCGCGTGGCCTGGCCAGCCTGGGTGAGTTCCTGGAAAAGGAGGTCTCCCAGGGATTGCCAGAATTCGTGGATGGGCTGACGGATTTCCAGTTTGTGGTCGGGCCTTGGGAGATCAATCTAACCAGCATCGAAACCCTCGCAGACACGCTCACAGCTTCCATCACACCGCTGCTCAGCCAGACGGGTAGCCTGCTGACCGGTCTGGCGGGAGCCACAGCCACACTGGTCGGAAACGCACTGATCTTGCTGGTGATCGGTTTCTACGTGCTGCTCTACTTCGAACGGATCCAGGACTGGCTGATTTCGCTGGTGCCGGCTCCCTATCAGAGCGACGCCCGCACGCTCATGAGTGACACCGGCAAGATCTGGCAGGCCTTCTTGCGCGGCCAATTGCTGCTCGCATTGGTGGTGGGAGTCGCGACGGCCGTGGTCATGGCGATCTTGGGAGTGCGCTTCGCGCTGGGAATCGGCCTGATCGCCGGGGTGTTGGAGTTCATCCCAATCTTTGGACCGTTGGTCACCGGCATCATCTCGGTCCTGGTGGCGCTCTTCCAGGGCTCCAACCATTGGGGGCTGACTCCGTTCGTGTTCGCTCTGGTGGTCGCGGGAGCTTCGCTCGTTATTCAGCAGATCGAGAACAACATCCTGGTTCCCCGGATCATCGGCCACAGTCTGGACCTGAATCCGCTGGTGGTCATTCTGGCGTTGCTAGCCGCCGGCAGCCTGGCGGGCGTGGTGGGCCTGCTGCTGGCTGCTCCGGCGGTCGCGACCCTGAAGCTGATCTTTGGCTACCTGTATTGGAAGACCGTTGGGGTCCAACCTCCTGTGAGCCGGGCCGCCGCCTTGCCGGCCCCCGCCCGTCCATCCGCCATGCGGCGGCTCCGGGATCGCTTCAACACGCGCAGGGATCCCCAAAAGGAAGCCGACCCGGAAACGACCCCGACATCATGACCACGGTCCGCGAAGCCTTGCGTCGGCTCATCAACCGCGAGCGCCTGGAGCCACCCAGCGAGTTTTCCTACACGATCTACTGGACGAAAGTTGTTCGGGCTTGGGACGAAACCCAACGCCGACTGGCGATGGAGAGCGTTGAGAGAATTCTGCGAGATCCGGGTTTTATACCGAACGAATACAGGCGCCGCTATGGCGCTCGAGAAATCGACGGATCTGCCCACTCCGGAGCCAGCCTGATGGCCCTCCACAAAGTCTTGAAGGCGTTTCGGGAGCAAGGCGGCTGAGGCAGCCCGTGGACCTTCCGGCCGGACCTCCACCGCTCACTTCCCAGACTTCCGACAGTTAGCTAGAATCGGGTGAGGCGAACCGCGGGACTACGTTTGTAACCGTCGCGCCGCGGTGCTATCATCGTCAGGGGGGTCGGAAATGCCCCAAAGAACTGAGCTCATCAGCTGGGAAGAAGTGAGTCAGCTGATCGAGCACCTCGTCCCTCAGTTCGAAATTGAATTCGACGCGATGGTGATCATCACCCGCGGCGGAATCGTGCCCGGCGGGATGCTGTGTGAGGCGCTGAACATCCTGGACGTGCTGACCGCGGCAGTCGCCTTTCCCTTTGAGATCCAAAGTACTGGCTCTGCGCTGTACGCCTGGCCGGCCTTCATCCAGTTTCCAGAGGACGACCAGCTCCGCGGCCGGCAGGTGCTGGTGGTCGATGACGTGTGGGGCTCAGGCCGAACGATTACTGCGGTGAAGAACCGAGTATCGGCCGCAGGTGGATTCCCACACACCTGTGTCCTGCACTTCAATCCGTATCGCAGCTTGTTCACCGTAGCCCGGCCCGACTACTACGCGGCGGTCACCGACGCCCACATCATTTATCCCTGGGAGGTGGACCGAGGGTCGGAGAAGGTGCTGCTTGATTCCCCCCACTGAACCGACTCAAGTCCTCCTGAGCAAGCCCATCCGCGCCGTGCCACGGTACAGAATGCCCTTGATTGACAACCCCCTGAGCGCCCTGTATAATGTCCCCGCGCTTCGGGCTCTTTCCGGCCCGGGACCGTCATGTAACGAAGCTTAGGAGTATTAGGGAAGGGACGCTCGAACACTCCTTGGAGGGATTTTGGCCTGGTCGGTTGGCAAGCGCTGATCAGGCCCATTTTTTTGCATGGACCATTCGGAAGAACTTCGCAACCTGCTGACTGAGGCGGGCTCCATCCCGGAGCCGAAGCGGGGAGATTTGCTCCAGGGCCGGGTGATCGCCGCGGACGCCTACGGGATGATCGTGGATCTCGGGCTCAAGCGGGACGGCTTGGTCCCCCGGGCAGATTTGGAGCTGCTGCCGCCAGAGGAGGCCGGGCTGAAAGTCGGAGACCCGGTTTCGGTAATGGTGGTAGAGACACTCGATGCGGACGGAAATCTGGTAGTCTCGATCGCGCAGGCCCGCGAAAGCGGCGATTGGCTGCGTGCCCAAAGCCTGCTGGAGAGTGATGGAGTCCTGGAGGCCGTCGTGGGTGGTTACAACCGCGGCGGCCTGATTATTCCATTCGGTCGCCTGCGCGGTTTCGTGCCCGCTTCGCACATCACCGATCTGCCTCGCGGCCTGGACGACCAGGGTCAGGCGGATCACATGTCCAAAATGGTGGACAAGGTGGTTCCGCTCAAGGTGATCGAAGTGGACCCGCGCCGCCGGCGGCTGGTGTTGTCGGAACGGAAGGCGATCCGGCAGTGGCGTCAGGATCAGAAGGCCCGGGTGATCGACCAGCTCCAGCTGGGAGAAGTGCGGACAGGTGTCGTAACCAGCCTGCGGGAGTTTGGCGCCTTCGTGGACATTGGTGGGGCGGACGGTTTGATCCATATCTCGGAGATGTCCTGGAATCGGGTTGAAGATCCTTCGGAGATCTTGCGGGTGGGCCAGGAGGTTCAGACGAATGTGATCCGTTTGGACAAGGAAACCAGCCGGATCGGGCTCAGCCTGAAACGACTGCAACCCAATCCCTGGGAAGCGGCCGCCGCCAAACTGGAAGCAGGACAAGAGCTGGAGGGAGTGGTCTCCCGATTCGTGCCTGCCGGGGTCTATGTGCGGATTGATCTGGGCATCGATGGGCTGTTGAAATCAACGGAAGGCCTCGCGGGAGTCTCGCGGGGAGAGAAGGTTCAGGTACGGGTAACATCGTTCGAACCGGAGAAGGAGCGCCTTGACCTGCAATGGGCGCAGCAAACCAATCAAGTTGAGAATCCTAGCCCGGAAGTGAGGTGACATCGAGATGGCCACAGTTGTCCTGCGGCCGAACGAGTCCCAGGACTCCCTGCTCAGGCGCTTTCGCAAGAAAGTTGCCAAGAGCGGAATCCTGAGCACGGTACGGCGAAAACGCTGGTTCGTGTCCAAGAGTGAGTTGCGCCGCATTGAGCGGAAGAAGGCCGTTCGCCGCCTGAAACGGCGCGAGCGAAAGACCGTCTCCTTCGATCAGGGTCGGTAGCCGTGACCAAGAAGGAGGAGAAGATCGAGGTCGACGGCATCGTGGTGGAGGCCTTGCCGGCGACCCAATTCCGGGTTGAGCTTGATAACGGGCACGTCGTGCTCGCCTATCTCTCGGGGAAGATGCGACGCCACTACATTCGCATCCTGCGAGGTGACCGGGTGCGAGTGGAACTCTCCCCGTACGACCTTACCCGCGGTCGAATTGCCTACCGATTTAAGAAGGGCGGCAAGGTGATCGAGGAGATCTAGTAGTCCTCACCTACAGTTCGGGCTCTTTGGCAATCAAACCGCCCCCGTGCATCGGGGGCGGTATTTCTTACGGTAATTAAGGTGCTTCGAAAAGCACCGTGCACCAGTCATCGGTGGCCCAGCTCTCGACTGGGCGCAAGTGAGCGGCCCGAGCAGCGGCTTCCAGTCCGGGGAGATCGGTGGCTAGCAACCCGGACAGCAAGCTGTGGCCGCCCGGTCTGACCCAGTCGGCCAATCCGGTCTGCAGCATCTGGATGAGCGTGTCAGCGTGGATGTTTGCAACCAACAGCTCGACTGGCTCAACGGTCTCGGCACCCCGCGGCGGAAGTGACCCGAGGGACACGTTCACCGTTCCGACCAGCGCGTTGTGCATGACGTTTTGACGCGCCAGCTCAACCGCCTGCGGATCGACGTCGAGGGCCAGCACCCGAACTGCACCCAGTCGGGCCGCCGCGATGGCCAGGATCCCGGATCCGCAGCCCAGGTCGATTACCGACTCCCCGGGTCGCCAATGATGCTCGATCGCTTCTAAGCACTGGCGGGTTGTGGGGTGGGCGCCGGTCCCGAAGGCCATTCCAGGCTCGAGGTAGATAGCGAGGCGCTCGCCTGGGTCCGCCGTGCTCCAGGTCGGCAGCACCATCAATCGCCGTCCGATGATCAGCGGGCGGTAGTCAAGCTTCCAGGCCTCGGTCCAATCCTGGTCGACAACAGTGGTGTAGCTGGGCGTGGGGAACGGCTGGATTTGGCCGAGGTGCCACAGGCCTTCTTCAAGTTTGCGCTGCCGATCGGAAAGCAGCTCATCCGCGGGAAGCCAGGCGCGCACCACGACTTCCTTGCCAAGAGTATCCTCAGCCTCGATGGCGACCCCGTTCGGCGCCAATCGACTCAAAAGCTCCGCGGCCGGCTCGGCCAACTCCGCCCGCAGCCGAAGCGACACTTCCAACCAGTTCAATCCACGAATCCGCTAAGAAGGTCTTTGAGGTCGTCGAGCAGGCTGCGTTCCTGAGGCTTGACCTCGGTCCCCAGCGTCTGCGCCAGGCGCTCGAAGAGCTCCTTCTGCTCGGCACTGAGGGACTTGGGAATTTCGACCGAAACGATCACAAGCTGGTCTCCGCGGCCGTTGCTCCGCAGGTGAGGCACACCCTTACCCTTTATCCGGAAAACCTTGCCCGGTTGAGTGCCGGCCGGGATCCGCAGCTTTTCCTCTCCGTCCAGGGTCGGGACCGTAATCTCGGATCCGAGCGCCGATTGGGCGATGTTGATAGACAGGTCGAGCAAGATTTCGTCCTTGCGGCGGCGGAAATACTGGTGTGGTTTGACTTGCACGACCACGTACAGATCGCCCCGCGGGCCGTTGTTTGGGCCCGGCTCTCCTTCTCCGGTCATGCGAACTTGATTCCCGTCGTCAACCCCGGGTGGGATGGAGATCCGACGGGTCAATTCTTGTTCCTCGATCCCGCTGCCGCGGCAAACGCGGCATGGAGAGCCGACCACTTCCCCACGGCCGCCGCAATTCGGGCAGGTGGTGACGTTGACCATTGAACCGAGGAAGGTTTGCCGCACCTGGCGGACATCGCCCGAGCCATCGCACGTCGGGCAGCGAACCGGAGTCGTCCCCGGTTCAGCCCCTGAACCTTTGCAGCGTGAGCAGATATCCCGCCGAGCGAACCCAATCTCCTTCTCGACCCCGAAGATGGCTTCCGGGAATTCCAGCCGCAGGTCATAACGCAGGTCGGCTCCGCGGCGGGGCGCGCTGCGGCGACGGCGGCCGCCCATTCCGAAGCCGAAGAACTCTTCAAAGATGTCGCCGAACCCGAAGTCGAAATCGGTGGGCATGCCCTTGAGACCGGCGTGCCCGAAGCGGTCATAGGCCGCCCTGCGCTGTTCGTCGGAGAGCACGGCGTACGCCTCGTTGATCTCTTTGAATCGATCCTCGGCGCCCGGGTCGCGGTTTACGTCAGGGTGGTACTGCTTGGCGAGTTGGCGGTAGGCGCGGCGGAGGTCGTCGGGGGAGGCATTTCGCCCGACTCCCAAGGCCTCGTAATAGTCCCGCTTCTCAGTCATCTGGCTTTAAAGGCAGCGAAGGCGCAAGTTCGCGCCTTCGGCCGGCTTGTACTAGGCCTCCGGATGTTCCCCGTCGATCCTATCGCCCCCGGAGGATCCATTGTTTCCTCCGCTGGGTGGGCCCGATCGGGCCTTGGCCGCCATTTCGCGTACGGCCGCCAATAACTCATTGGACATCTTGCGCAATCGCTCGGTGTCCGCATCTTCCATCGCAACTTCCAAGGCTTGCAGTTTCGCCTGCAGCTCGGCCCGCGCCCTCTCCGGAATGTGCCCCTCGTTCTGGCTGAGGATCTTTCGGGCGTTATACACCGCGTTATCTGCCGCGTTGCGGGCTTCTGCTCGTTCGCGCCGCTCCGTGTCCTGCGCGGCATGCAGCTCGGCATCCATGCCCATTTGCTCAACTTCCGCTTCGGACAATCCGGAGCTCGCCGTTACCGTGATGTGTTGAGTGCGCGAGGTCGCCTTGTCGGTCGCACTGACGTTCAGAATCCCGTCCGCGTCGATGTCGAAGGTCACTTCGATCTGCGGCACACCGCGGGGAGCGGGAGGGATACCATCCAGCCGGAACTTTCCGAGCGACTTGTTGTCGGCGGCCATCGACCGCTCTCCCTGCACGACATTGATCTCGACCTCGCTCTGAGTGTCGGCCGCGGTAGAGAACACCTGGGTCTTGCGGGCCGGGATGGTGGTGTTGCGTTCGATGAGCGCGGTGGCCACCCCACCCAGCGTCTCGATCGAAAACGTGAGCGGCGTAACGTCCAGGAGCAGGATGTCTTTCACCTCTCCGCCCAGCACCCCCGCCTGGATGGCGGCCCCGACCGCCACGACTTCATCCGGGTTCACCCCCTTGTGGGGTTCTTTATTGAAAATTTTCTTTACCGCCTCCTGGACCGCGGGCATGCGGGTCATCCCGCCCACCAGGATCACTTCGTCAATGTTCTCATGTGTGAATCCCGCGTCCTGCAACGCCTGGTTACAGGGACCCACGCAACGCTCGATGAGGTCATCGGTGAGCTGCTCCAATTTGGCGCGGGTCAGCGTGAGGTTCAGGTGCTTCGGTCCGGTCGCGTCGGCGGTGATAAAGGGCAGATTGATCTCGGTCTGGGCCACGCTGGACAGCTCGATCTTGGCCTTTTCGGCCGCTTCCCTGAGCCGCTGCAGGGCCTGCCGATCCTGACGCAGATCAATCCCCTGGTCGTTGCGAAACTCCTGCACAACCCAGTCGATGACCCGCTGGTCGAAATCGTCGCCGCCGAGGAAAGTGTCGCCGTTGGTGGACTTGACCTCGAAGACACCGTCACCGACATCCAGGATCGAGATATCGAATGTGCCGCCTCCCAGGTCGAAGACTGCGATGGTCTCCTCTGTCTTCCGATCCATGCCGTACGCCAGCGAGGAGGCGGTGGGCTCGTTGATGATGCGCAGCACCTCCAGCCCGGCGATCTTCCCCGCATCTTTGGTGGCGTAGCGTTGGGAAT